>JBARUM010000871.1:0-2398 GCA_049645725.1 Maribacter sp. | reverse complement strand
ATCTGTAAATAATAAGGTTCGCTATCCAACGTATTCACTTGTGTAAGCTCACTTCTTTCTTCAAAAACATTGGAAAGACCTAGTTTTTCTGAAATTGTAGGTGGTTTAGGACTATAGGCATAGGTATTAATAACGATAACACCACCTGCACCATATAGAAGGGATGACGACGGGTCATTTAAAATGGCTATTCTCTTAATATCAAATATAGGTATTTCGGGAATCCCTCGTATTAAATGTCCATCAACTTCGAAAACCATAGGCATACGATTCAAGATTGAATTTATACCTCTTGAAAAAATAGCAGTATCTATAGTTCCACAATTACCTAGACTCCGAAGAAACGGAAACTTAGCCCTTAAAAGTTCGACAAGGCAAAAATAAGTAACATGATTGTTTTCCATATCCACTATTCTGCCTGCGGAACGCCCAATATCTTTATAACCAATAAATGTTCGGATGATTCCTTTGTTACTATCGTATTCTTGTTCCAATCTCTCTTGACGGTGCAACTTCTTAGTAACAGTTACCCCTTCCAGTGCATTAACTTTTGATTTTAATCTTACATTAAGAACTCGTGTGACATCCTCTATTTTAATTTCTTTTGAGTACATACCAGGGAAAGAAAACTGAAGCATATCACCAACCTTAGCCAATATACGATACTTTCCTTCACTATCCGTGATACTAATGACACCATCATTCAGATTAGTGACAAAAGCCTCCACCAATACGTCGCTATCGTTAGTTATGGTCCCAAAAATCGTTTTAGTTAATTTTTGCCCATTCAAGGAAAACGATAAAAATAGTATAGCCAAATAAATGGAGCCCTTCATAATTTCGCTTTAAAGAGTTAATAGCTCTTGCTTAATGTTCTTAGCCGTTAATTTGACGACCTTAACTTCTTTATTTTGGGATTTGGAACCAAAGTTGTTATAAGTAGTAACCTTTAAATACGTCGGTGTTAAACTCTTATTGCCCAAGTACTCTATATTGATCTGCCAAGGTTTATACCCTGAACTATTGTCAATTATGTACTCTGCAACGCTATAGCCATAATTTTTTTCTCGGAGGATTTCTTCAGCGTTGTCCTCATAGTTGTGCTCCCAAATATAGTATTGTTCGTTTCCCTTAAAAAATTCAAGGTTGAACTCCGCTTCACTATCATTCCATTCAAAAAGCACCCTGGTGACACCTGGGGCTTGTAGCCTATTAAATTTAGAAGTGTCCGGAATATTTCTATCGCCTGCAATAGCGTTCCCGTTCATTACAAGTAGATTTTCAAACTCTTTGTTTATAATCGGGTCAAATCCTATGCTATCGCGCTCTAAAAAATTTTCATCCAGCAAATAATTATACCTTGAAAACATCATGGCGCTCAGTCTTGGATTATCCAGTTCCCTAAAACTTCTACCAATATCAAAATAGCTTTGGGCATAATTAGGTCTTAAAATAAAAGCTTGCTTTAAGACCCTGTTTGCTTTTTCAAAGCGCCCTTGTTCTTGGTACTTGTATGCCAAGGCCTTAAGCATATTGGCGTTGTTTTCAAAAAGCAGGTTGTACCCTCTATCCATAACCTCGTCCGCAAAGTTCTTTTCACCTTTGTTATAAAAAAACTCGTAGGAATCCAGATAAAAGAAAGGTGAACTGGAGTAGCTGGACTCGAAATCATTAAAAACATCCATTGCACTGGCCAATGATGAGGACATCTTCATGGACTCCAGATATATTGGATTTGTGTTAACAAGATTTGTACTAGATACTAATTGTGCCTCTTGAAATTTTTTATCCAAACCATTCGTATCCACTAAGGGGTCCGCTTTTGGGAGCGTGTTAAATGTATTAATCACAATAACTCCTCCTGCACCCAGAGCACCATATTTTGCCCTAACTGCAATATCTCTAAAAAGAGCAACTCTTTTGACCTCGAACATAGGCAATCCAATTGGTACTTGAGTCAATATCTGGCCATCAACATCGAATATCATGGATTGAGGATTATTAATTGACGCTCTACCTCTTAAAAGTACTTGAACTTCTTCCTCAGCAGCAGTACAACTGCCAAAAACTGTTAGTTCTTGAAATCGCGCTCGGAGTAATTCAGTTATACATAAGTAACTATACTTATTCTCCTCTAAGTCTACAATTCGAAAATTGTACGATGACCTTTCCTTATCAAAATAGCCATATGCTGTTCTAATTACGCTTTTATTTTCAACATATTCTCTTTTCAAATCTTCTTGGGTTGGTCTTTTCCCTTTTACAACCACTTCATTTAAAAGATTCGCTTCAGGGTATAGTGCGATATTCAATACCCTAGTGATATCCTCTACTTTTATTTTTACATCTTTCATTCCATTGAAAGAATATCTGAGGAAATCTCCCTGCTCGGCTTTCG
>JBARUM010000870.1:0-3372 GCA_049645725.1 Maribacter sp. | reverse complement strand
TTTCTTAAAGCCTTTTTCTGCATCGTAGGTTTTCTCTAATAAATCATTTAATTTTTCTCCAACTTCTTCTGTATATGTACTCATAGTAATTGAAATTAATAATATTACGCGGCTGTTGTAAAAGGTGCAGCCACTTTACACCTGTCTATTATATCTTGTAAAATCTATTTCTTTCTTTGAATTTTTTAATTTTTTCTTTCAGTTCATCAAGATTTTTTTTCTTTTCCTTGTCCAAATCTGAAATCATAAGTTCTATGGGAATTTCTACGAAGGAATCTACCTCCTCAACACTCGGATAATTTTCCAAATTGGACTTCCCTTTTTCGTTAAACATGTCTCGAGCAGCAATTTTTAAAAAATGTATTGCAAATGCTATAGCTATAAATGCAAATAGTTCTATTGGCGTAATCATCTCCTTAAGTTTATTCAAAAGTATTGCGTTCAAGGTGCTAAGCTTGTCGCAAAAAAAGGGAGTCTTAACTCATACCGATAGGGTTCATTTTCGAATGCGATTGGATTAAAAAACTGGTATTTGTTGCTTGAAAACTCGATTATTTTTTGGGATATTTAACCTATGAGTATACTCAAACTTTAGGATTTGTGAGTTTTGTCTAAACAAGACTTTCTCCCCGCTGCTGCTTCGTTCTCCAAAAATTAGTGCAGTGGGGAGCACAAATTCCAATTTAAATAAGAACAAATGATAAAGAAAGGAACCAAAGTGAAATGGAAGTGGGGTAATGGTTGGGGTAGTGGTACCGTAGTGGATACCTATACCAGTAAGATTACCAAAACTATAAAAGGAACGACTGTTACCCGAAATGCAGAGCAGGGTGATAAGGCACTATATATAGAACAGGAAGACGGGAATTATGTGCTCAAAAGCGAAAGCGAAGTGGAAAGGGAGGATTGATTAATTTTCACTCAAAAAATGTCCAAAGCCCTTGTCTTGGTGCACATTTATTAAATAGCTCTTATCCATCGGTTTTATTATTCAAATCTACACCTACGGATTTTGGAAAATTCAAGGTTCTTATAGGGAATGGAATATTGATGTCATTTTTATCGAAAATTGTCTTAATAGCGATCATAGCATCTGTTTTTGCTTTTGCTACCTCAAGGGCCGAAGTAGAATTTATCCAAAAACGAACTTCAAAGTTTATAGAACTATCACCAAATTCTTGGTATAAGAAAATGATATCATCCTTATCCTTTACGGCCTCAAAATTTTCTAATACGGTTTTCTTAACCAAATTCCTTACAAATTCTAAATCTGAAGAGTATCCGATACCACATTTTAGAATAACACGTGATTGTGCTGTGGTGGAATAGTTTTTAATAGGATTTTCCACCACCAGTTTATTAGGAATAAAAACCAAATTGTTATCTGGTTGTTTAAGGGTTACAGACCTTAAATCCAGATCTACTACTTCCCCTTCAAAACCATTACTTTCTACCCAGTCACCAAACTTAATATGCTTTATATAGGAAAGCACGATTCCGGAATAGGTATTCGCCAAGGCACCTTGTAGTGCCAGACCAACGGCTAAGCCAAGGACTCCCGCGCCAGCTAAAACGGTGTTTAGGGCCTTACTTAGATTAAGGATTCCCAGCACCAGAAAAAGCCCTAACAGAACAATGGCGAAAGAAGTTATTTTGGACAAAAGACTTTTCATGGAAGCCTGTAATTTGGTTTTTTCCAATAATTTGGAAGCTGCTTTGCTTACATATTTGGAAATGACCAATGTTAAAATAAACACGAGAATTGCAATGAAAATATTGGGCAGATTAATGACAACGGCATTAAACCAATCGTCAAGTTTTTCTACCATTTTGGACCATGCTTCTGAAAAATTGCTCTTCATCGCTCTATATTTTCTAAGGGTTTGTATTTTTTAATCAGTTTCAATAAGCCAATTTCGGTAGATGAATGAAAAGTGGTTTCGGAAAAACGCGCTACTTCTTCAAATAGTGGAAAAATAGTTTTTTCCCTATAACAGTTAACAACATAGGGATGAACATAGTATTTGCGGCAAACATTTCTGGTATTCCCTAGCTCATGCGCAGTTTTGTCAAATGCTTTTAGAACATTCTTTTCAAGTTCTTTGGATTTGCCTGTTTTTGGAAAGCTCATTAAAGTTTCAAAAAAAATGACTGTACCGCCCCAGGTCCTAAAGTCCTTAGCGGTAAAGAGATGACCACTAATTTCATGCAGATAGGTATTGACCATACCGCTATCAACGGACATCTTTTTGCCGTCGCTATCAAAAAACTGAAAAAGCTCCCATCCTGGAATCTCCTCGCATTGGCTTACCAAACGTATCAGTTTTTTATTGTTGAGGGTTATTTTATGTTTTTTACCTCTCTTTCCCGTAAATTCAAAACGGAGCTTATTCTTAAAAACTTTTAAGTGTTTTGTCCTTAAAGTGGACAGACCGTATGTTTTGTTTCTTCTTGCATATTGCTCATTTCCCACCCTAATGTGGGTTTCTTCCATAAGCTTTACAATAAGGGCCAGCACTTTATTTTTTGGCCAACCTTCCAATTGTATATCATCATCGGTCTGCTTTCTTATTTTTGGTAGGGCCTCACCAAATGCTATCATTTTATAGAACTTTGTTCTGTTTCTTACCTTCAACCAAAAAGGATGATACTTGTATTGTTTTCTTTTTTTGAAATCAAAACCTATTGCCTGAAGGTGTGCATTGGAAAGGTGTGCTATTTTCACTCCTTCCCAAGCTGGGGGAATCACTAAGTCCGTGATTCGTTTTAATTCCTTTTGGGTCTTTAACGGTTTATTGTGATGCAGGTATAGGAAACCACTCTCACATTTAACCCGTTCTATAATTAATTCATCACTGGTTATATATTTTAGGTTTAAGTGCGAAATAGCGTCTTCTGGTTCTAGGAACATCTTTTTTGCCAAATCTACCGCAGCAACTTTTTCTGTATGCATATGAATTTATGGACTTAATCAGGTAAAGTTTTCATAGCCAAAAAAATGGCTTCAACAGGAAGATGTCGAAACCATTTTACAACCAACCAACTCTTATATTTGTCAAATTTATAGAACTTGCTACTAACTCATTTGCTTTATCACGAACATCTTTAACTGTATTAGGGCCATTCCCCGAAAAGTGTTATCAGAATTAAATTATATCACTACTTTTAAAACGAACTAGTTAATAACACGTCAAGATGACGAAAAAAATAGATTTTTCAGAACTGAAGGCCATCTTCATAAATTGTACGCTTAAGGACTCCTCAAAAAAGAGTCACACAGAGGGTCTTATGGGAGTTTCCATAAGTATCCTAGAGGCAGAAAAAGTTAATGTGGAATACTTGCGTTTGGTCGACTATAATGTACCCGTAGGC
>JBARUM010000869.1:0-4554 GCA_049645725.1 Maribacter sp. | reverse complement strand
GTTCTTAATAGTCTCGAGAATAGTTAAAAATTCAGTACTCATCTTCGCATTGCCTACTTTTAAATCTTCTTCGTAAACGACCGCAAATTCATAGGCTTTCGTCATGCTGAGAATATTGAATTTGTGTTTTAGTTTATGCACCACTTCGGCAGCCTTGACCAGTTCTTGCCGTGCAATATGTTCCGTATAGGTCTGCAACTCTATAGGAAACTCATCTTTTAAAATTTGTATGAATTTTTGTTCGAAGTCCGTATCGTCTCCTGCAAGCTCTTTAATGTAAACAAGATTTGGGGTCTGTTGCATCTTATTTTTTTAAAGTGAAATGAAAAGTGGCCCCCTCGCCTACCGTACTCTCCAGCCAGATTTTTCGTTGGTAGAGGTCTATAATTTTTTTGACGATGGAAAGTCCAATACCAGTAGAGCGCTCGTTATGCCCGATAGACTGAAAGACCTTGAAAATCTTTTCATGATATTCTTTGGGAATACCCACACCATTATCCTTGATACTAAATTGCCAATGTGAGTTGTTTTCTACGGAACTTATTTCTACAAGTCCCTCTTCACGTTCAATATTTACCACGGCATTGCTAATCAAATTTTGAAAAAGCTGATGGATTTTGGTCTTATCCACTTTTATATTCGGCAGGGGATTCATAATTATGATGTTCACGTTTTCTGGGACAAAAATTATTTCCCGTATTTCACTGATAACATCATTTAAGTCTACCAAAGTATTATCTAAATTCTCTTCATTGATACTTGAGTATTTAAGAATGCCATCAATGAGGCTATCCATACCCTCTATCTTCTCCTGAATTTGTTGAAGATTGAATTTTCCATTGTCGTCAATTTCTTCATAGTAATCCTCAGCCAACCAAGTGGTTAATGCACTTATACTTCGCAAGGGTGATTTAAGGTCATGTGATACAATATGGGCATATTCTTGTAAGCCCTCGTTACTCTTTTCCAATTCTTTCAGTAATTTCTCTTTTTGCAGTTCCAGTTGTTTCTGCTCAGTAATATCTAGATGTATACCACTAGAACCTACTACATTTTTAGCATCATCATATCTGGGTGCACCACTAATCAACCAGTGTTTTATCACCCCCTTTTTATTGCGTACCTCAACTTCATAAGAGTCGGACTTGCTAGCTATGCGTTCTAGTTGCTTTTCTTGAATAATGTTCTTATTTTGAACATTTAGAACGCTCGCAGCTTTTTTTCCTACCAAATCCTTCTCATCAAAACCACTCATAACACAGAAGCTTTGATTGACCAACTGAATTATATCTTGGTTATCCACTTCAATAAGGCCTAGATTCATATTTGCTATAATACTACTGTATTTTTCCCTTTCATTTTTTAGGCGCTCCTCCGCTTCTCTTTCTTTGGTAATATCCTCAACAAGAGCAACTTGATAATCTACCTTTCCAGATTCATCTTTTACAGCGCTTACCAGGGTTCTTGCCAATAAAAAACCACCATCTTTTTTAAAATATCTTTTTACGATTGAGAATTTATCAAGCTCTCCCTTGTTCATCTTTGCAATAAGCTTATCGGAATTTACTACATCTTCAGGAGCGGAAATATCCCTAACATGCATTTGTTTCAGTTCATTCTCCGAATATCCTAAAAGTTGTGCAAAGGTATTGTTGGTCTTCACGATTTCACCTTTAACGGTAAGGGCAATACCCAAAGGCGAATTTTCGACAATAATGTCCAACTGCTTTTTCTGTTCGGAAAGCAATTGTTTTATTTCCATTTCTCGAGTAATATCCCTAACAATACCCTGGGCAGCAATCGGTTCTCGCGCCACATTATAGATAAGACTACTATTTATTTGAACCCATTTCTCCGTTTTGTCCTTAGCTATTATTTTCGCCCGGTAGTTTTTTAATGTCCCTACTTCTAAAAGTGATTTAAAGGATTGCGTTGTATATGCAATGAAGTCTTGATGTACTATTTTAGCCAAATTCAGATTTTCCTTAGTATGGTCATATCCTAAAAACTCCTTGGCCGAGCTATTCATATTGATGACGTTGAATTTCAAATCCATAACAACGTACGGATCTATGATATTGATAAATACGCCATCGAGCTCTGATGTTTTTTCACTAAGCAGATTTTCCAATTTACCGTTGGTTTCCTGTAAGTGATGGGTTACATCATAAAGCTCCTTGGACTTCTCCTCTAAAATGCGCTCTGCCTGTTGACGGGCCTTTTTTTGTCTTTCGAGTGCCTTTTTTAAGATGGTTATTTCTTTACTCTCCGGACTGTCCATTTTGGATAATATCAAATTTTACTTCAGTACCATCATCCTTAAGCAGTTGATATGAAATATCAGCTTTACCATTAAAATGTTCAAATGTTTTTTCCATTAAACCATGCGCCAACCGATACAATCCTCGGGATGAAGAATATATCATAGAAATAGAAGTATCGGTCTTTTCCAAAATTTTGAAAGTTGGCAATTCCGCGTCGGGATACAATTTCTTAACATGCACGTGTATGTGGTCCTCTATAGAATACAACAATCCTAATGGGGAATTGTATGCTGCTATCACCTCGGGATGTGCCTTTCCCAAGCTGGAAAAAAGATAGAGTCCGAAGGTATAAATCAAATCATCAGCGTGTAGATTTACATTTGCGCTAAGACTGGTTATAAGACTCACCATCTCATTAAAATCATAGGTGCCCACAGATGTATATACCCCTTCAGAGATTAAATTGGAGTTCTCTATTATCGTATCCACCGTTTCCAAACCAAATTTGGTTTCGACCATTTCTAAAAACTCCGTAAACACTATTCCTTTCATTCTTATTAGATTTTGACCAAAAGTAGGAAAAGTGCCACATTCAAAATAAAAAATGTTGTGAAATGCCTTTTTTTGTTAGCCTTTGACCAATTCGTTGACCTCCCAATAGGCAAGAACTTTTGCTAGTTTGTCTTGATAGTCCTCATATTTCAAAGGTTTAATTATATAGCCTGCGATTCCAATTTTGTAGCACTCCAATAAATCGGCTCTGTTCTGGGAAGTTGTAAGAACAATTGTTGGTAGATATTTAAAAGTCTTGTCTGCTTTCAGAATAGTTAGAAACTCAATGCCGCTCATTCTAGGCATATTCAGATCCAATAAAATAATATCAGGTAATACTGTTGCATTATTCAACTTTACCAAAGCTTCTTCCCCATTCTTTGCTTCAATAATTTTATGGTTTAATGAAAGCTTAGCGATGGTACGCTGAAGCTTCATGATTTCAATATTGTCATCCTCTATGAGCAGTATATTCATTTCTAGGCTGTTTTAATTTATAATACAAAAGTCATTAATTCTTAAAGTTTAATAATATGAGAGTAGGCGGATGGAAACTAAGTGTCGATGGATGTAAGTTAAGTGTCGACGAATGGTAAAGTAACTGGTTAAATTCGAAATGTTAAGTATTTGACCTCCTATTTTATAAAAATTTTATAGTGTCCAATCTCAAAAAACTTTAGATTAAAATTCCAAATAAAAAACCAGTTTAACCACTTTGAAAAGAACGGGGTCTAGATTCCTCTAATATCTTATGAAATGAAAATAGCTGTCAATAATAGATCAACAGCTATTTAGTCCCACTTATAGCGTGATTTGTCGGGGTGACAGGATTTGAACCTGCGACCACTCGACCCCCAGCCGAGTGCGCTACCGGACTGCGCTACACCCCGAAATTGGAATGCAAAAATATAAAAGCAGAACAGATTAACTTCTATCTTTCGAAGAAAATATTATTACTCCTCTAAAGCTTCCATCCATTCGAACATTCGCTCTGTCCATCCTCTTAAGAGTTTATCGTTTCTGGCTAGTGAAAAACCATGTCCACCACTAGGATATATGTGCATTGTAGCAGGAACGTCCATTTCCCTCAAAGCTTCGAAAAACAAAATACTATTTTTTACCATAACTCCTTTATCATCAGCAGCATGGAATAAGAAAGTTGGTGGCGTATCTATAGTCACTTGCTTTTCGTTAGAAAAGTATTCCACTAATTCTATATTGGGGTTTTCTCCTAAAAGATTTGTTTTAGACCCGCTATGTGCCGAAGCGCCAAAACTAATTACAGGATAACCCAAAGCCATAAAATCAGGGCGAGCGCTTTCTTTATCAATTTCATCCAAGAGTTCATAAACCTTTTCTTTAAAATGAGTACCTAATGTAGAAGCCAAATGTCCTCCGGCGGAAAATCCAAGTACACCTATTTTGTTCGGATCTATATTGAAATCATTTGCCTTACTACGAACCAACCGTATGGCTCGTTGAGCATCGATTAACGGTACGAAATGCTTATTTATTTGAGATTTGTCCGATGGCAACCGATACTTTAGAACAATACCCGTTATACCCTTACCGTTCAAAAACTTAGCAATGTCAGTGCCTTCCCAGTCGTATGCCAAACCACCATAACCTCCTCCGGGAAATATAATCACCGCCTTTCCTATGGTATTACGCTTAGAGGTTAAATAGACCTCTATGGTGGGTTCTTGAACTTTATAAATACCTAGTATATCAGCTTTCT
>JBARUM010000868.1:0-3285 GCA_049645725.1 Maribacter sp. | reverse complement strand
GAAAGTTTTGGCTATTTTTGATAATACTGCCAAAGTGTATCGTTTTACTGATTTTAGAGATGAAAATATTATTCGAGATTCATTTAATGGTAATGAATATCTACTGGTAGGTAATGGGGACTTTATGTTTGCGTACTTAATTAATGGAGATTTGGGTAGTTTGCAGTTTACCTATGTTCATGGCCAGGCTAATGTAGCACCAGATATTATTATGACCGATAACGAAGGTAATGCTTGGAACGTGTTCGGTGAAGCAATATCGGGCCCAAGGGAAGGACAAGTCATTAGTGTTCCAAATGCTATGATGGCACAATGGTTTTCCATTCCAGCCTTTTATGATACCGAGATTTACTCCAATTAGATAAGAAAGAAGCTAAAAAACCGCCCCCGGAATTCCGGGGGCGGTTTATTTTTGCTGGTAATTTTTCCCGCATACAAGCTAATTCTTGCCTGTGGCGGCTCGCCACTACCGGCCTACATCATTCCTGGCATTCCGCCACCACCCATTGGAGGTCCGGCAGGAGCATCTTCCTTAATATCGGTCAAGGCACATTCTGTAGTTAAGATCATTCCAGCAACAGAAGCCGCGTTTTCTAATGCTACTCTTGTTACTTTTTTAGGGTCAATAATACCTGCTTTCATCATTTCTACGTACTTCTCAGATTTTGCGTCGTAACCATAATCTCCTTTTCCTTCAAGTATTTTTGCAACAACAACAGAACCTTCACCACCAGCATTTTCAACAATAGTTCTTAGAGGTGATTCTATTGCTCTAGCCACTATTTGTAATCCCGTTGCCTCATCTTCATTTTCGGTAGCTACTTTAGAAAGAACAGTTTTTGCTCTTACCAAGGCAACGCCTCCACCAGCAACTATACCTTCTTCAACGGCAGCTCTTGTGGCATGCAATGCATCATCAACACGATCTTTCTTTTCTTTCATTTCTACTTCAGAAGCGGCTCCAACATAAAGAACGGCTACTCCACCGGCCAATTTGGCCAAGCGTTCTTGTAGTTTTTCTTTGTCATAATCAGATGTGGTCGTCTCAATTTGAGATTTAATCTGATTAACCCTAGTCTTAATATCTTTGGCAACACCACCGCCATTGACTATGGTAGTGTTATCCTTGTCTATCTGTACTTTTTCACAAGTACCTAACATATCAAGGCTTGCATTGTCCAAGGAGAATCCTCTTTCTTCAGAGATAACGGTACCACCTGTTAGGATAGCGATATCTTCCAACATAGCTTTTCTTCGATCTCCAAAACCTGGAGCTTTAACCGCTGCTATTTTTAAAGAACCTCTAAGTTTGTTTACAACAAGGGTTGCTAGGGCTTCACCATCAACATCTTCCGCTATGATTAATAATGGTTTTCCGGATTGAGCTACTGGCTCAAGGACAGGAAGTAAATCTTTCATGGAAGAAATTTTCTTATCGAACAAGAGTATATATGGGCTTTCAAGTTCGGAAACCATTTTTTCAGAGTCGGTTACGAAATAAGGGGAAAGATATCCTCTATCAAACTGCATGCCTTCAACTACATCTACATAAGTATCTGTTCCTTTCGCTTCTTCTACAGTGATTACACCTTCTTTACCTACCTTTCCAAAGGCTTGTGCAATTAAATCACCGATAGTTTCGTCGTTATTAGCGGAAATAGAAGCTACTTGTTTTATTTTTTCAGAAGAATCCCCAACCTTTTTAGATTGTTTGGCCAAGTTTTCAACGATTGCCTCAACGGCCTTGTCAATTCCTCTTTTCAAATCCATCGGATTTGCACCTGCCGCAACGTTTTTCAAACCTTCTTTTACGATAGATTGCGCTAAAACTGTAGCTGTGGTAGTACCGTCACCGGCAAGATCATTTGTCTTGGAAGCAACTTCTTTCACCATTTGGGCTCCCATATTCTCAAGAGCATCTGCCAATTCTATTTCCTTAGCTACGGTTACCCCATCTTTGGTTACCTGCGGCGCACCAAAAGATTTACTTATAATCACATTTCTTCCCTTAGGGCCTAAGGTTACTTTTACTGCATTCGCTAATGCGTCAACGCCTCTTCTTAGGCCATCGCGCGCATCGATATCAAATTTTATATCTTTTGCCATTTTTGAAATTTTGTTTATAGCCATTGGCTCTTGGCTTCTGGCTTAATTGTTAATTAGTGTTTATGCTATAGCGAAAAGCTGATAGCCAAAAAAAAAATTTAAATAATTGCAAGGATGTCACTTTCGCGCATCATTAGGTAGTCGGTACCTTCTAATTTCAATTCTGTACCAGCGTATTTGCCGTAAAGGACGGTATCACCAACTTTAACGGTTACTTTTTCATCCTTGGTTCCAGGTCCTACAGCGACCACTTTACCTTTTTGTGGTTTTTCTTTTGCGGTATCCGGAATATAAAGTCCAGAAGCAGTTTTGGTTTCAGCTGCCATAGGTTCTATAAGAACTCTATCTGCCAATGGTTTAATATTAACTTTAGCCATAGTTTTAAAATTTATTATTGATTTTTTATAGTTTTCCTTCTATGAGGCAGAAATTATGCCAATACTCAAAAACTGACATATTGTAAAACAAAAATGCCAGCTTGTCATTTTGCTGGCATTTTTTTATTTTTTATTTACTTTTCTATAAGCTATCCGACGGAGTAGTTTCATTTGTGGCAGGTGGAGTTATTTCCTCCGGTAAAGTTTCCGGTACAGAGGTTTCTATATCGTCTCCCTGTAATAATTTGGAATCCGCATCTCCAAAATTTCCTTTCAATGCAATGTTGGAAGCCAATATCAAAAGGATAAGGATTCCGGCCAAAGTCCATGTGCTTTTATCCAAAAAGTCTCCTGTTTTCTTTACGCCACCTACAACTTGATTGCCTCCTCCACCAAAGGAAGAAGATAATCCGCCACCTTTAGGATTTTGCACCATAATTACCAAAACCAGCAAAAAGCAAACGATGATAATTAATATCAAGAATATTGAGAATGTACTCATTTTACTTACTTATTTTCTTGTTGAATTTTTTCTACCGCTTTAATTCGGTCTGCAAAGAAACTACTTTTTTCCGGATATTTCAAACTTAAAATTTTGTATGCTTGTACCGCTTTTTTGAACTTTTTTTGCTCCAAATATACCCTTGCAAGAGTTTCGGTCATCAGTTCGTTTTTGTCTAATTTTATAGAAGATGACACGTCAATTTTACGTTGCAACTTTTCTTGCGGGACTATCTTTGGGTTATCAGTTATAAACTTATCTATACGCTTATACTTTTCCTTAATCAATGCATCCTTACTA
>JBARUM010000867.1:0-9354 GCA_049645725.1 Maribacter sp. | reverse complement strand
CCTATGCTTCCTAAGATATACTGTTTACTAAAGAAGAAATAAGTAGCAATAACAATGGTCACAACAATGAAAATAATGCGAAATACCAACTGTAAATAAATGTTACGACTTACCATACTCAAATTTCAAGTTCAAAAAGTTTAGAAGTTGATTAGTTTTATTCTCTGCCTAATGGTCTTTTTTCTTCAATTTGTTATAAAGTGTTTGCCTAGAAATACCTAATTGGTCTGCGGCAGCACTGTAATTTCCATCATTCTGGTTCAACGCGTTTTCAATCATTAATAGTTCCATTTCTTCCAAAGTGCTAGGCCCACTTTCAAAAGAAACGGAGGTTTTTAGTTCCAGAAGAAAATCGGTTGGTTTTAGAACATTCCCTTCGGACAGTATTACGGCACGCTCCATGGTATGGAGAAGTTCCCGTATATTGCCAGGCCACTTGTAGGCCATTAATTTCTCTTGGGCGGCTTGGTTGATCCTCAAACCCTGTTTGCCGTATTTATTGATGAACTTATTTAGATAGAAATCTGCGAGCACTAAAATATCACCATCTCTTTCTCGCAAAGGCGGAACCTCTACCCTTATAGTATTGATTCGGTATAGTAAATCCTCCCTAAAAAGTCCGTCTGCAACCATTTGGTCTAAATTACAGTTCGTAGCACAAATTAGCCGGATGTTTATAGGAATAGGTTTGTTGGAACCTACTTTTACTATGATCCTATTTTGTATAGCGGATAAAAGCTTTGCTTGGGTCTGTAGCGACAAATTTCCAATTTCATCCAAAAACAACGTTCCGCCATTGGCCGCTTCAAACTTTCCGATTCTGTCATCCTTGGCATCCGTAAAAGAACCTTTTACATGACCGAACAATTCGCTTTCAAAAAGATTTTCGGAAATAGAACCCATGTCAACAGAGATAAAAACTTCGTCATTTCTGCGTGATAATTTGTGCAATTCCTTTGCTATAAGTTCTTTTCCAGTACCGTTTTCACCTGTCACCAAAACATTTACATCGGTTTTGGCTACTTTTTGCACAAGGTTCATTACGGAGTTTAAGGCCCTGGAATTACCTATAATATAATTTTTATCTTGGTTAATAACCTGCTTTAGATTACTTTCCTTCTGTTTGAGTAGATGTACTTCTTTTTTGGTTTTTCTAAGCTCAAAGGCAGATTTTACAGTTGCCAAAAGGCGTTCATTGTTCCAAGGTTTCAAAACGAAATCTGAAGCCCCTTCTTTTAAGGCCTTAACTGCCAAATCGATGGCTCCATAAGCCGTCATCATTATAACGGATATGTGTGGCGCCTTCTTCTTTATTTCCCGAAGCCAAAATAATCCTTCGTTTCCAGTATTCACTCCAGCAGAAAAATTCATATCCAAAAGAATAATATCAATTTCTTTTAACTTAGGAAAGGAAGAAATTTGATTGGGATTGGATATGGTCTGGACGGTTTTATATTCAAACTGTAAGAGAATTTCCAGTGCGCTCAGCACGCTTTTGTTATCGTCTATAACTAGAATTTTGGCATCGGTCATAAATCAAGTGTTGAAATATAGGTAAAGCTACAAAGGGAATTTTATACTAATTGTAGATTGTCAAATATTTTGACAATCTCTGTATAACTATTTTACAGTGGGTCTAAAGGTGTAAATTATTAATATCTGTAATTAACTGATAATCAATAATATGAATTCTTGGCACATATATAGTAAGCTATTTGGCATACCAAAAAGAATATGAATACTAAATTTAAAATAACCTTTTTTTTATTGCTTGTGTTTGGCTTAACGTTGACAGCTCAAGATAAATGGACTTTGGATGAATGCGTGGCCTATGCTTTGGAGCATAATCTTCAGTTGAACGATTTCAATTTTACGGAGCAGTCTGGCCACGAAACCTATAAACAATCGGTACGTAACCTCCTGCCAGTGGTCAATGCCAATTCTAATTACAATGTTAATTCAGGTAGAGCCGAAGATCCTAATACAGGAACATTCGTGGTTCAAGACTTTTTCTCGAATAATTACTCATTACAGTCGAATATAGATTTGTTTCAGGGCTTTCAAAAAATCAATTCCATAAAAGCATCTAAATTTCTATACAAGGCTGCGAAGGAAGAGTCGCTACAACAAAAATACTTATTGGCGTTTCGTGTAATGCAAGCCTTTAACAACATCCGGTTTTTTGAAGGTTTGGTGGCCATTGCTAGTGAGCAATTAACAGTCTCCAAAACAAACTTTAAGTTGGTAGAAAAACAAATTGAACTAGGTCTAATGGCCGGTGCGGACTTATACGAGGCGAAATCAGCATTGTTGGCTGATGAATTGAACCTCACCCAGAGTGAGAATCAGTTGGCTGCAGCAAAGTTGGCCTTGATTCAAGAGATGAATCTAGAAAACACTTCCGAGATTGAAATTGTACCTAATATTGGGCAAGTAGCAAAAACAGAAACAACATCAAAGATGCAATCGAATGCCGTATATTCCAAAGCACGTGAATTTTTACCTTTAATAAAGGCACAAGAACTAAGGGCCCAAGCGGCAAAAAAACAGGTAGGCGTGGCTAGAGGAGGTCTTTATCCTTCGTTATCCTTATTCGCAGGTATCGGTACGGGCTATTTTGAGACTTTTCGGGATTCATTAGGAAATACCTTACCCTTTCGCGAACAATTCAGGGACAATACCTCTAGGTTTTATGGGTTGAGTTTGAATGTACCCATCAGTAATGGATGGTCCGCGCGCTCAAGGGTGAAACAAGCTAAAATCGAAAAGCTCAGACAAGAAAACAATCTAGAGGTACAAGAACAAGTACTTTTTCAAACGATTCAACAATTAGTACAAGAGTACAACTCATTGTTGGTAGAGTCGGAGCAAAGTGTCCAGAATATGGAAGCCCAACGAATGGCTTTTACCATAGCGCAGAAGCGTTATGAAAAAGGAATGATTAACGGGATTGAACTGTTTACTGCAAAAAACTTGTTTGCTAGCGCTCAGAATGAAAATTTACAAGTGAGGTTGAGGTCGGAAATAAATAAGAGTACTTTGGATTTTTATAAGGGACTTCCAGTATTTAATATTAACTACAATGATTAATTAATAAGATGGATATAAAATTAGAAAAGAAAAAAGGACTGCGTCCAAAACATTATGGGTATATAGCTATTGGCTTATTGGTTTTATTCGTAGGCTATCAGCTTCTTTTTGCAAGTTCGGTCTCTACATTTAGGACCGAGAAGGATAAGCTTTCTATAGCCGCTGTTACACAAGGAAAATTTGACGATTATATCACTATTAATGGAACTGTAGCGCCCATAACCACTATATATATGGACGCTTATGAAGGCGGCCGTGTTACTGAAAAACTAA
Organism: Maribacter sp.; assembly: GCA_049645725.1. Classification (GTDB taxonomy): domain Bacteria; phylum Bacteroidota; class Bacteroidia; order Flavobacteriales; family Flavobacteriaceae; genus Maribacter. Next base: position 5,991 of record JBARUM010000867.1, on the reverse strand, counting down.
TAGAGGAAGGAGCCATGGTTAAAAAGGGTGACATTATCCTAAAATTGGAGAATATAAATCTATACGAGCAAATCCTGCAGAGCGAAAGCGGTTTGGCCTTAAAGCAGAATGATTTACGGTCTACAAAATTAACTTTTGATTCTCGTCAAGTAGATGGTAGAAGAGCATTGGCCACTGCCAGTACCGAATTGCAAAGACTAAAAAGAAATTTTGAGCAGAACCAAGCACTTTTCGAAGAAGAATTAATATCGAAAGAAGAATATCAGCTTTCCAAGGAAAACTATGAACTATCACAAAAGCAGTATGAAATTGTAAAAGTACAAACAGAGAACGATGATGAAGTAAGAGAAACTTCCCTACCTGTTTTGGAAGCTGATTTAAATCGTATGCAAAAAACTTTAGGCATGGTTTATCAGCGCTTGGATCATTTGAATGTTCGTGCCCCTGCCGATGGTCAGCTAGGCTTTTTGGATGCTGAAATAGGACAGAATATTTCTCAAGGGGAACGTATAGGCCAATTAAACATTCTTACCGACTATAAAATTGAGGCGGAGATAGATGAGCATTATATAGATCGTGTAAAACGTGATCTAGTTGCCAGTTTTGAGCGTAACGGGGTAGAATTTCCACTACGCGTACGCAAGGTATACCCAGAAGTACGTAACGGAAGGTTTCGTGTTGATCTCATTTTTACGGAGAGTAAGCCAGAGACAATTCGTACGGGTCAGAGCTATAATATAAAACTTCAGTTAGGTGAATCTAGCGATGCCCTACTGCTACCAAAAGGAAGCTTTTTCCAGAGTACCGGAGGCCAATGGATATTTGTTGTAGCACCTGGTTCGGATGAAGCGTTGAAGCGGAATATACGTGTGGGAAAACAAAACTCCAGATATTATGAAGTGCTAGAAGGTTTACAGGCCGGGGAAGAAGTGATAACCAGTAATTATGACAGCTTTGGTGAAGCGGAACGGATCGTACTAAAGTAGAAGCCCGTCTAACTCCCCCAATGGGAGAGGATTCTTACTCCTATGTGGGCTTTAAAATGGAGATTCCCCCTTTGAAGGGGGAGTAAGGGGGATGTAGAAAGAATATTATGAAAGTAAGCGATAAAAGTAACGGACACAGGGTCCAGAAGTATTTAATAAATCAACTATAACCAGCCTGCCGATTGGCAGGTCTAATAAGTGAACAAATGATAACAATTCAAAATTTGGCTTCGACTATGCTCAGGCACCAAAAATTATCGGAAAACTAATAACCGTAAATAAATAGACTATGATAACGATAAAAAACTTAAAGAAAAGTTTTAGGACAGAGGAAGTAGAAACCTTGGCCCTTAACAATGTGAATCTCAAGGTGGAAGATGGTGAATTTGTGGCCATCATGGGGCCATCTGGTTGTGGAAAATCTACATTACTGAACATTATTGGAATGTTGGATAACCCAACCGAAGGTAGTTACAACTTTGCCGGCAATGAAGTCGGAGGGCTTAAAGAAAGTCAACGAACGCAATTGCGAAAAGGAAATCTGGGCTTCGTTTTCCAAAGCTTTAACCTCATAGATGAACTTACGGTTTACGAAAATGTAGAACTACCCTTGATATATCTAAAGATGGGTAAAGCGGAGCGTAAGGAAAAAGTAATGAAGGTATTGGAACGAATGAAAATTGCGCATAGGGAAAAGCACTTTCCGCAACAACTATCCGGTGGTCAGCAACAGCGAGTTGCTATTTCCAGGGCGGTAGTTACCAATCCAAAATTGATCCTAGCGGATGAGCCTACCGGTAACTTGGATTCCAAAAACGGTATCGAGGTCATGAATCTGTTGACAGAACTGAACCAAGAAGGTACCACTATTGTAATGGTTACCCACTCGGACAGGGATTCTCATTATGCACACAGGGTCGTAAATCTCTTTGATGGTCAAATAGTAACGGAAAGCCAGAATAGGGCTATCGGTGCAATGGTCTAATCAGCCAGTAGAATGCACTAATGTATAAAAGGAGTTTATTCATCAACTTGCCCTGAGCGTGTTCATTGAGCCAAGTCTAAGTATTATCAAAAGGGCGTAAAATAATAACCAGCTTAATCTATCAACCAAAAATTAGAACAGTCATGTTTAAAACCTATATAAAAATCGCTTGGCGAAACATACTAAAGAATAAAGGCATATTCTCTATCAATATTGTAGGTCTGGCATTAGGAATAGCGTCTTGTTTGATAATTATGCTTTTTGTGGTTGACGAACTAAGTTATGATCGCTATAACGAAAGGGCAGACCAAATTGTCAATGTAGTTTTTAAGGCAAAAATCAATGGGGAGGAAATAAAGGAAGGAGCTGTTATGGCACCTGTTGGCAGGACCTTAAAACAAGAATTTCCCGAAGTACTGGATGCTACCAGAATCCGAAATATTGGTATGCCTAAGATTAGCGTGGATAATCGATCTTATCGCGAAGATAGGTTCGCTTACGTGGATAGTAACTTTTTCAATGTTTTTACGTTTCCAATTATCGAAGGAGACAAAAATAACCCACTTCAAGAACCGAATACCGTTGTAATTACCAAAACCCAAGCATTAAAATTCTTCGGTGCCTCGAATCCCATTGGAAAACTTTTTTATTTAGAAGGTCAAGAGCAGCCCTTTAGAGTGACTGGGGTGATTAACGAAGTTCCTCAAAATTCACACTTTCATTTTGACATTTTCGCATCTATAGAAGGACTCGAAAAAGCTAAAAGTGACTCTTGGTTCAACGGGGATTTCTTCACTTATTTGTTACTCCAAAAAGATGCCGATTACGGAAATTTGGAAAAGAAGCTACCTTATATTTTGGAGAAATACATGGGGCCTCAAATGCAGCAAGCAATCGGTGTACCCTTTGAGGAGTTCACCAAGGAAAATAAATTGGGATTTCGGATTTTGCCGTTAACAGATATCCATTTATATGCAGATAATTCATCGTATAGTCAACTGGAACAAGGTGGTGATATCAAGTATGTCTATATTTTTAGCGCGGTCGCACTTTTTATGTTACTGATTGTCTGTATTAATTTTATGAATTTGTCTACCGCTACGGCTGCAAAGAGATCTAAAGAGGTGGGTATTCGTAAAGTACTAGGGTCGAATAAGAACCAATTACGGAATCAATTCTTGTCCGAATCATTTCTCGCCACGCTTATGGCCATGATACTCGCGATTATTTTACTATTCATGTCCTTACCATTCTATAATGAATTGTCCGGAAAAGAATTACAGATTAATTTTTTATGGCAACCCTCGGTTTTGTTGTCATTGGTGCTTTTGACCGTCTTGATCAGTTTTTTGGCAGGAGGCTATCCCGCATTCTTTTTGTCCTCCTTCAGACCTGTTTCAGCATTGAAGAACAAGTTTTTGGGAGGCAATAACAATAAGAGCGTTCGAAGTGGTTTTGTAGTATTTCAGTTTGTAGTTTCTGCGGGATTGATATTAGCAACCCTGGTCGTCAACCAGCAAATGCGGTTTATACAAAACAAGGATATTGGTTATGACAGAGATCAATTATTGGTACTTCGCGAAGCATATTTTTTAGGTAACGATAGAGACGCTTTCAAAAACGAACTGCTGAAGAACCCCAAAGTAGCTTCCATTACAAATTCGTCCTCTATTCCGGCAGGAAGTACCGATAATTACATGTCCCAAGTGTACGTTGACGGGGAGTTTAGTAGACGTATGCCCGTTTACAACATAGACGAAAACTATATAGTAACTATGGGTATGGAACTGATCGCAGGCCGAAACTTTTCAAAAGAGTTTGGTACCGATTCCACCAATGTTATTATTAACCAAACGGCAGCAAAAGTCCTGGGTTTTGGCGATGAGGCTATTGGTAAAACTGTCACTGATGGCGGTGGAGATCACACCATAGTAGGGGTAGTCAAAGACTTCCATTTCAAATCGTTACATCAGGCTATTGACCCTCTGTTTTTATTCTATAGACCCTTTGGAGGACTTATTATCAAGGCAAAATCGGGAGATATGCCCGGTTTAATTGCCGACGCCAATACATTATGGAACAGTTTCAATACTGATGAAACTTTTGGTTATAGTCTGTTAGACGAATCGTATCGTCAGACCTATGTTGCAGAACAAAAAATGGGAACGCTTCTAAATATTTTTGCCCTCTTGACCATTTTGGTTGCTTGTTTGGGTCTTTTCGGATTGGTGACTTTTACAGCCGAACAGCGGTTTAAGGAAATTGGTATCCGAAAGGTTTTGGGGTCCAGTGTTTCCGAGATTGTTGCCATGCTTTCAAAAGACTTCCTAAAGCTTGTTTTCATTTCATTCTTTTTCGCCTTTCCTATTGGGTATTACCTCATGAACAAATGGCTGGAAGGTTTTGCCTATAGGATAGAAATACAATTGTGGCTACTAGGTCTAGCGGCTTCAATAACTCTGGCAATTGCATTTGGGACAATTGGATGGAAAAGTTTTAGGGCTGCGACAATGAACCCCATAAATGCTTTAAAAGATGAATAATACCCTTGAGACGGGATTTAACTAAAGATCGGAATACGTTGAATGAAAATATATATTTGAATTAACACCAAAAACATTCCTCCTTTTGAGAAGGGGCTAAAAAAAGGACAATCATGATAAAACAATATATTAAAATTGCCTGGAGAAACCTGCTAAAGAATAAACAGCAGACAATAATCAATGTTTTAGGTTTGACAATTGGTACTGTAAGTTGTCTGGCCATTCTATTATATGTTTTCGCTCAATTAGGGTATGATCAACATCACGATGATGCAGAAGCTATTTACAGAGTGGAAACAATCATAGGACGAAAAGGAAAAGAAGCTTTTAATACCGCGGCGGCATCTCCACCGATTGCTTTTGCACTAAAAGAGGATTTTCCAGAGGTTCAGGAAGCTACCCGAGTGGTTTTAACCGATGTGTTTTACAGTAATTTAATTGGTGCCGCTGATAGTGAAGATGCCTATTACGAGCCACGAGTATACATGGCGGATTCAACTTTTTTTAAGGTCTTTAACTATAAATTTATAGAAGGGAGACAGCAAACAGCCTTAAATGAGCCTAATGCACTTGTCCTTTCTTCGTATCTGGCAAATAAACTTTTTGGCACTCAAAACGCTTTAGGCAAGGCTGTTACTTGGGGTAGTGGAGCGGATGCCCAAACCTTAACCGTAAAAGGGGTTTTTGATGAATCCTATGGGAAATCTCACTTAAACCCAAACTATATTGTAAGCATGAGCACTCCTGGAATGGGAACTTTTGTTCAAAATTTTGAGAGTTTTGCAACTAACAATTTTGTGTATAGCTATGTAAAACTTCAACCCAATAGTAATGCTGTAGGTTTACAGAATAAATTACCGGGTTTTCTACAGGAAAGAGGAGCCAAAGACCTTAAGGATGCCGGAATGGATAGTAAGGTTCAAATACTTCGGGCTGTTTCAGATATTCATCTGTATTCTGCTGGACGAGATAATCAAATTCATGAAGTATCCAATATCAAGTACCTCTATTTCCTGCTAACGTTGGCGTTTTTTATACAGCTAGTGGCCTGCATTAATTTTATAAACCTAAGTACTGCAAGGGCAAGCAAACGGGCCAAGGAAATAGGAGTTCGTAAAGTAGTGGGTGCAGGTAAAAATAGCTTAATGCGTCAATTTTTAGGGGAGTCTTTGCTCCTATCACTTTTTGCAATGTTAATAAGTATTCCCATTACCATTCTATTACTTCCATTGGTAAATGAACTTACCAATGCCAGTTTGGGACATTTAGATTTATTAAATTGGCGAGTTGGTGGTATTTTGGTCGTCTTGGGCGTAATTACAGGGCTTGTTTCAGGAATTTATCCGGCAATTATTCTATCTTCCATAAAACCTATCAAAGCGTTGAAAAGCGCTACAACTTTGCAATCGGGCAACGGAAATTTTCGAAAGGTACTTGTGGTGTTTCAATTTGTAGTTTCCATAAGTTTAGTGGCTAC
>JBARUM010000866.1:0-2683 GCA_049645725.1 Maribacter sp. | reverse complement strand
TGCTTGAGCTTTAAAACTACCAACCACCGGAAGCGCCGCCTCCACCAAATCCGCCTCCGCCGAAGCCACCCCCAAATCCACCTCCACCAAAGCTACCTCCTCCAAACCCACCACTGGGACGTCCACTACGACCCATGTTGCTTAGAATTATAAAATCCCATAAATCCAGTCCACCGCTTCTCCGGCCTCCATCACCGCCTCCATTTCGTTTGTTGCTCTTGGAAAGAATAATCAATATGATTATAAAAATGATAATAGGCAGAAGTGCTCTCAGAGGAAAACCATCATTGGTTTCAAAAATACGTTCTTCCTTAAATTCGCCATTCAATACTTGAAAAATGGCATCTGCACCGTTGTTGAGCCCACCGTAATAATCACTTGTTTTAAAATTAGGTATGATAACGTTCTCAATTATCCTACGTGACATGGCATCTGTAAGGGAGCCCTCAACCCCATAGCCCGTATTTATAGCTATTTTTCGGTCATCCCGAGCGAGAAGTACTAATATGCCATTATCTTTTCCTTCCTGTCCTATACCCCATTTTTGGCCCCAATTGGCTCCTAAATAGGTGATATTCTCACCTTTTGTACTTCCAATTATGACCACCACAATTTGGGTAGAAGTACTATCGGAATAGCGAATAAGTTTTTGTTCTAGGGTGTTTTTTTGATTTGTGGGTAGAAGGTTTATGTAATCATAAACACTGGTTTGTTTGTCCGGCTTTTCGGGTATTTCAAACTGACTCCAAAGCGGTAGAAAGGCGATTAATAATAAAAAGCTAAGACTGGCCCTTAGATACCTCATTGCTTAATTCGTTTGTGTCTCCATATCGCCAAGGAAAATGACTTTCCAACTCCGTGCCGGCTTTCAATATGCCTGCTATAATACCCTTTTTAAATTCTCCATTCTTAAAATGGTTTTGGATAGCTTCTTTTGTAGTTTCCCAAAAGCCTTCAGGAACTACTTTATCTATTCCCTTGTCACCGCAAATAGCAAACTTTCTATCGTTTACCGCAAAATAAAGTAGTACTCCGTTTTCTTCTTTGGTATTATCCATTTTCAACAAATGAAATACCTCCTTAGCACGTTCAAAATGATTCAGCCTAGAGTGGGATTCTATATGTACCCTAATTTCACCAGAAGTATTCTTTTCCGCATCTAGTATGGCGTCAACAATCTCTTGTTCCTCCTCTGCGGTTAAAAAATTTTCTACTTTAGACATGTTTAAAATTTACTTGAAATCAAAATTGACATCGGGAGCATTTTCAGACCCCGCTTCCGACTTGAAGTATACCAACTCATCAAAATTTAAAATTCCTGCTAAAACAGAATTAGGAAATTTTTTGATATGAAGGTTATAAGGTTCCACAGTAGCATTAAAGCGATCTCTAGCGACATTTATTCTATTTTCCGTCCCTTCCAGTTGTGATTGTAACTCTAAAAAGTTTTGGTTGGCCTTCAAGTCCGGATAGCGTTCTACGGTAACTAAAAGTCTGCTCAATGCTCCGCTTAATCCACTTTGGGCTTGATTGAATTGCGCCAATTGCTCTGGTGTAATATTTGTAGGATCAATACTAACAGCCGTTGCTTTAGACCTAGCTTCAATAACATCTGTTAAGGTTCCGCGTTCAAAATCTGCTGCGCCCTGTACCGTTTTCACTAAATTACCAATAAGATCGTTTCTACGTTGATAGGCACTTTCCACATTTGCCCAGGTTTTGGTAGAGGTTTCTTTTAAGCTTATGGCCGTATTATTGAATCCAACGCCCCATTGGTATAGGCCAAACGCAATTACGCCTAGTACAATAAGTACAATTATTCCTTTTTTCATGGTAGTGTGTTTATAGTTGATTTTTAATTTTGATGAGCTCGGTTTTAACTCTTTCAAGTTTTTGGATAATCTCAAAATTGGAGAGTGTCTTTTGTTTTTCTTCTTTTAGATGAATTTTTGCTCCTTCCAGTGTAAATCCTCGTTCTTTTACTAAATGATATATAAACTGTAGATTTTTAATGTCCTGAGGCGTAAATTTTCTATTGCCTTTTGCATTTTTTTTGGGCTGCAGCACATCAAACTCTTTTTCCCAAAATCTTATTAAGGAAGCATTTACACCAAAGGCACGGGCAACCTCGCCAATTCCGTAATATCTTTTTTCTGGAAGTTCTATTTGCATTAATCCAGGGATTGGTTTTCTTGGTTAGCGTATTTCAGCATATTTTCAAATTCTTCGGCAGATAAACTACCATAGTAGAAATTGATAGGGTTTATGCGGTCTTCGTCCTTCCAAACCTCATAATGAAGGTGGGGTGCCTCCGAGCGTCCAGTACTTCCAACGAACCCAATTAGATCGCCACGTTTTACTTTTTGTCCCTTTTTTACATTGTATTGGCTTAAATGCCCATAAAGACTTAGATAGCCATAACCATGGTCAATTCGGATATGCTTTCCATATCCTGAGGAATTGTTGTCCGCCCTTGTGATTTTCCCATCTCCAGTTGCATAAATGGGTGTTCCTTTAGGAGCCGTAAAGTCCATTCCATAGTGCATTTTTCTTGCCTTTGTAAAGGGGTCCGAACGCCAGCCATAACCAGAAGCCATTCTTGTAAGGTCCTCGTTATTTATTGGCTGAATGGCCGGAATGGCAACAAGAAGCTTTTCCTTTTCTTCAGCCAATTTGGTAATCT
>JBARUM010000865.1:0-22913 GCA_049645725.1 Maribacter sp. | reverse complement strand
ATATCGAGAAGGGGTTTCTGAAGTCTTTGAGGCTATGTCCAAAACCTTGAGCCTTGCCATTCTATCCGGTGATAACGAAGGAGAAAGAGAATACTTAGAGCAAATATTGCCCAAATTGACCCCAATGATGTTTAATCAAAAACCCAAGAATAAATTAGAATTTATAAGGTCACTACAGGAACTAGATAAAAAAGTTTTAATGGTTGGTGATGGCTTAAACGACGCCGGTGCTTTAGCACAGGCAAACGTAGGAATAGCCATATCCGAAAACGTAAACGTATTTTCCCCGGCTTGTGATGGTATAATGGATGCATCCAAATTCAAACAACTTTATCAATATATACTTGCGTCAAAAAAAGCGATGAAAATCATAAAACTCAGTTTTATACTATCGCTTTTGTACAATATAATTGGTCTCTACTTTGCAGTCACCGGTCAATTACAGCCAGTTATTGCTGCAATTTTAATGCCCTTGAGTTCAATTAGTGTGGTTGGCTTCACCACATTGATGACCAACCTGTTGGCTCGAAAATTAAAATAATTCAAAACCTGACAAATGTCATATTTATTAAAACGTAGTGCGCTTAGTTTTACATCAGAATTCAGGTAGGTATGAGTGTAATCTATGTGTTATTGGCCATCAGTTTAGCTGTTGCCGTCATCTTTTTTGCAGCCTTTATCCTTTCGGTTAAAAGTGGGCAATATGATGATTCCTATACGCCTTCCGTTCGTATGCTTTTTGAAGATGAATTGGTAAAACCTCAGATAGAAGAGCATCAACCTAAAATAGAAAAAGTAACAGAACCAAATAACTAATCAATTTATGGAATTACAGCAGTTTTATTACGATAACAAAATCGTAAAAAAGTTCATCTATGCCACCATGCTTTGGGGCATCGTAGGAATGTCGGTAGGTCTCTTACTGGCATTCATGTTTATGTTTCCCAATCTAACCGATGGTATATCATGGTTAAGTTTTGGGCGTTTAAGACCTCTGCATACCAACGCAGTGATTTTTGCCTTCGTTGGTAACGCCATTTTCGCAGGGGTGTACTATTCTACCCAAAGATTGTTGAAAGCCAGAATGTTCAGTGATTTTCTGAGCAACTTTAACTTTTGGGGGTGGCAGTTGATTATAGTTGCGGCTGCAATTACATTACCCTTAGGATATACTACATCTAAAGAGTATGCGGAGTTGGAGTGGCCTATTGACATCGCTATTGCCTTAGTCTGGGTAGCCTTTGGAGTTAACCTTATCGGCACTATGATCAAAAGACGACAGCGCCACCTATACGTCGCAATCTGGTTTTATTTGGCTACGTTCGTTACGGTGGCAGTGCTCCATATATTCAATAGTCTAGAACTGCCCGTGAGCGGCTTAAAAAGCTATTCGGTCTACGCAGGTGTACAAGACGCTTTGGTACAATGGTGGTATGGACACAATGCGGTGGCCTTCTTTTTAACAACACCTTTCTTGGGTCTAATGTACTATTTTGTGCCAAAGGCGGCGAATAGGCCTGTGTACTCTTATAAACTGTCCATAGTTCACTTCTGGTCATTAATATTTATTTATATCTGGGCTGGACCACACCACTTATTGTACTCCTCCCTTCCAGATTGGGCTCAAAATTTGGGAGTCGCATTCTCGATAATGCTGATAGCACCTTCTTGGGGAGGAATGATCAATGGTTTATTGACGCTACGAGGCGCGTGGGACAAAGTTCGAACAGATCCTACACTAAAATTCATGGTGGTGGCGATTACAGGTTACGGTATGGCAACCTTTGAAGGCCCCATGTTATCGCTAAAAAATGTAAATGCTATTGCACATTTTAGTGATTGGATTATTGCTCACGTACATGTTGGCGCATTGGCCTGGAACGGGTTTTTAACCTTTGGTATGATTTATTGGTTAGTTCCCAAAATGTTCAAGACAAGATTGGCTTCAACCGGTTTGGCAAACTTTCACTTTTGGATAGGAACACTAGGTATTATCCTTTACGCGCTTCCTATGTACGTGGCCGGGTTTACACAGGCACTAATGTGGAAAGACTTTAATCCAGATGGCACTTTGGTCTACGGTAACTTCTTGGAAACGGTAAATGAAATTATGCCCATGTACTGGATGCGGGCAATAGGTGGCAGCATGTATATTGTTGGAGCATTGGTAATGGTATATAATGTAGTAATCACCATTAGATCTGGTAAAAAAGTAGAGGACGAGTTGGCAGAAGCCGCGCCGTTGACAAGGGTATCAAAGAAAAGAATTACAGGGGAAACGTTTCATACCTGGTTAGAACGTAAACCAATTCAACTAACAATTCTTGCCACTGTTGCCATTCTTATTGGAGGGGTTATCCAGATAGTACCTACTATTCTGGTAAAATCTAATATCCCTACCATAACGAGCGTAACACCTTACACCCCTTTAGAACTAGAAGGAAGAGACCTTTACATTAGAGAAGGCTGTGTAGGCTGCCATTCTCAAATGGTTAGACCGTTTAGGAGCGAGGTGGAACGCTACGGGGAATATGCCAAGGCGGGGGAATTTGTATATGACCATCCTTTCCTTTGGGGAAGTAAACGTACCGGACCTGATTTACTGCGAGTAGGTGGAAAATATACAGATAGTTGGCATCTAAACCATATGTACGACCCTCAGAGTACTTCATCAGGTTCTATTATGCCATCCTATTCCTGGCTAATAAAAAATGAGCATGACAGAAGTGGAATCAAAGCTAAAATGGAAGCTATGGTAACACTGGGCGTTCCCTATTCCGAAGAAGATATTGCAAACGCAGTAAATAGCATGGATGCACAGGCTACTCAAATAGAAAAAAACCTGTACTCCGCTCCGGATTTTGCCCAAAATTATGAAGCAGATAAAAAATCAGCAGCTGAAAATAATGAAGAATTCGTGGAAATGCGAAATCGCGAAATTGTAGCTATGATTGCCTATCTCCAAAGATTGGGCACGGACATTAAAATAAAAGAAACAGAAGAACTAATCTCAAAAAATAAATAGGCCATGCTAAAATTTGTAAAAGGATATATGGAAAGTATAGAAGGTGTAGCCACTTATCCTATGTTATCATTATTAATTTTCTTCATCTTTTTTGTTGTGCTTTTTGGATGGGTCTTTACGGCCTCCAAAGCCTACATAAAGGAGGTTAGTGAAATTCCATTAGAAAATAACAACCAACAAAATATTGAGTTATGAGAAATTTGTCTCCTTGGTGGATAAGGATTCCACTCCTATTTTTTACCATTTTTGGACTCATGGAGTATTTTATAGACTCCGGAGATCAACCCGCTTTTATTGCCTATCCAATGGCATCTTTATTCATGGGCTTTATACTACTCTTATTAATTGGAATAGAACTTATTTTGGCCGCCATAGAAAATGTTATGTTCCAGACGTTATCGGAAGAGGCCAAAGAAAGATACTTGGCTTCCTCTTCAAAAAAATGGGAATGGTCATGGGGCAAAAAAACTTACAAAAAGCTTTTAGGATCAAAACCAATAGAAGAGGAAGGGGAAATTATTCTGGATCACAATTATGATGGCATAAAAGAATTGGATAATAAACTTCCACCTTGGTGGGTGTACATGTTCTATGCCACCATCCTTTTCGGTGTAATTTATTTAGTGCGTTTCCACGTATTCGGAGACTATGATCAGGATACAGAGTTTCTTACGGAAATAGCCATAGCCGAAGCAGAGATTGCCGAATATAAAAAAAATGCAAAAGATTTGGTTGACGTAAACACGGTAGAACTTTTAACAGATGCTGGCGACCTCAGTGCAGGAAAGACCATATTTGAGACCAACTGTGTTGTTTGCCACATGGCAGATGGCGGCGGCGGAATAGGCCCTAACCTAACCGATCAAAATTGGATTTTGGGAGGTGGCATAAAAAATGTGTTCAACACTATTTCTGAAGGTGGTAGAGACGGCAAAGGCATGGTTGCTTGGAAGCAAAGTTTAAAACCCCTTGAAATGGCCCAGGTCGCGAGCTACGTTCTAAAATTTCAAGGCAGTACTGCAGCCAACCCAAAAGTGGCAGAAGGTGAAATTTGGATAGATCCTCATATGGAAGTAAATGCTGCAGAAGTAGATTCGGTCAAAATCGGCATCGAAATGGACACCTTGGAATTTAAAAAAACCGTTGATACCGCCGGTGAGGTAATAGAGTAATGCAGAACCGGGTTTTTGAAGCATATTTTTGCTAAAGAGTAGGATAGAAAATGATACAAGATCAAGAAAACTTCAGGGATTCTATTGGCACTATTGATGAGGAGGGCAAAAGAGCTTGGGTATTTCCAAAGAAACCAAGCGGGCGTTTTTATGAGTATCGCAAATATGTTAGCTATTTACTATTAGCCTTTCTGTTTGCAAGTCCATTTATCAAAATTAACGGTAATCAGTTTTTAATGTTTAATGTGTTGGAACGTCGTTTCAACATCTTTGGATTTCCGTTTTGGCCACAGGATTTTCATTTGTTTGTCATCTCCATGATTATAGGAGTCATTTTCATAGCCTTGTTCACCGTAGCTTTTGGCCGTATTTTTTGTGGATGGATGTGCCCCCAGACCATTTTTATGGAAATGGTCTTTAGAAGAATTGAATATTGGATAGATGGTGATCGTGGCGCACAGATAAAACTGGACAGACAACCTTGGAACGCGGAAAAAATTAGAAAACGTGTGCTAAAATTATTCATCTTTTTTATCATCTCATTTCTAATTGCCAATGTATTTCTAGCATACTTAATAGGTAGTGACAGGCTCATAAGATATGTCATTGACGGTCCTTTAGAACATCTAAGCACATTAATATCACTATTGGTATTTACAGCGGTATTCTATTTTGTTTTTGCATGGTTTAGAGAGCAAGTTTGCATTATCGCCTGTCCTTATGGAAGAATGCAAGGCGTATTATTGGACAACAAGTCTATCGTGGTTGCCTATGACCATAAACGTGGGGAAGGAGAAAATGGACGTAAGAAATTCAGAAAAAATGAAGATAGAAATAAATTGGGACATGGAGATTGTATAGACTGTTTCCAGTGCGTAAACGTTTGTCCTACAGGTATAGACATACGTAACGGCACACAATTAGAATGTGTAAACTGTACCGCGTGCATAGATGAGTGTGACACCATTATGGAAAAGGTAAACCTTCCCAAGGGATTGATACGGTATGCGAGCGAGAACGAGATTACAAAAAAAGAGAAGTTTAAGTTCACACCCCGTCTAAAAGGCTATACCGCAGTATTAACCATATTGACCGGTATTCTAGTTGGGATGCTATTTTTAAGGAATGATTTAGAAGCCAATATCCTGAGGTTGCCCGGACAATTGTACGAACACAAGGATGGTAATATAATAAGTAACGTTTTTACCTACAAATTGGTAAATAAAACTACGGAGGACGTTGAGGATGTTGGCTTTAAACTACTATCCCACAAAGGGTTGATCAAACTCGTTCGTAATGAAAATTTTATAGTCCCGGCCCAAGATTTGGCGGAAGGTACACTTTTCATAGAAATTGAAAATGCGGCAATTAAGAGCGATAAGGAAAAAATAAAAATAGGCGTCTATAGCGGCGATAAATTGATAGAGACCACTATGACAGCATTTTTAGCTCCTAGAAGTTACAAATAGGATATAAAACCACAAGAATGACATTAAAATAATTGAATTATGAAAATAAATTGGGGAACAGGAGTGGTATTGGCATTTATAGGCTTTATAAGTTTTATTCTATTTTTTGTTGTGAGGATGAATATAGGCGACCGTGCAAATCATGATTTAGTTACAGAGGACTATTATAAAGCAGAACTTGAGTATCAGCGTGAGATAAATGAACAAAATAATGCTACAAAGGATACTGCGGAAATTAAGATTAAAAAGACAGCTCAAGGCATTCAACTTCAATTTCCAGAGAATTTTGAACCAAGTAAAATAAACGGAAAAATATCCCTTTACAGACCATCCAATAAACACTTGGATTTTGACTTACCCATAAGTCTATCCAATACACATTTGCTCATACCTGATCAACGTTTGTTGGGTGGTCGATGGGATATTACAGTTTCGTGGGAATATAAAGATTCAAATTATTTACATAAAGAGCGAATAACATACTAAAATGCTATTATCCGCCATTATTTTGGGGTTTATGGGAAGTCTACATTGCATCGGCATGTGTGGCCCTATAGCCTTTATGTTACCCGTAGACAGAAGAAATCCGTATAAAAGACTTGGTCAAACTTTGCTCTATCATTTTGGACGTTTACTAGCCTATGGCATAATTGGTCTACTATTCGGTTTGTTGGGTAAGGGTCTTTATGTTTTTGGAATGCAACAAAAACTATCTATTGCTATAGGGGCATTAATGATTTTAGTAGTTCTAATTCCCTACAGACTCGTCAATAGCTATAACCTCTCCAAGCCTTTATACCGCATCATTTCTAAAGTAAAAAATCGTTTGGGAAAGGAGTTGAAAAAAAAGTCTCCAGACACCTTTTTAACAATTGGATTTTTAAATGGTTTTCTGCCTTGTGGATTGGTATACATGGCACTTTTTGGGGCAATGGCCATGGGAAGTGCAACAAAAGGAAGTATATACATGCTTTTGTTTGGTTTAGGAACAATCCCTTTAATGACCACAGCTATTTACTTTAGTGGTTTCTTAAAAGGAAACACAAAAAGACACATACAGAAGCTTATCCCTGTTTTTGTAGTGCTCACAGGTCTCCTATTTATAATTAGGGGGCTTGGATTGGGAATTCCTTATATATCACCCGAGCCAGTATTAGAAATTGTATCCGCCAATCTAGAGTGTAATCCATAAAACACTATGAAGGTACTCTCCAATGATATTGTCCTAAGACCTAGATTTCAATTAGAATTATCCTCTTGCAAGGAAATGGTTTTGGAGCAATTCGAAAAATCCAAAGGGCATTCTTTTATTGTAAAGCGTATAGATGACCATGTATTCATTAAATTGAGGTCTGAGGATATTCATTTTTGGTCTCCACAACTGCATCTAGAAATAAATGAATTTAACGATAGTGGCTCCAAACTATACGGTCTCTTTGGACCAAATCCAACATTGTGGACTTTCTTCATGTTTCTTCATTTTGGTGTAGCCACTCTTTTTATAATTTTAGGCGTTTGGGCCTACGTTAGCTTTACTCTAGAGAAGCCTTTTGTGCTACAATTAGGTCTAATGGTAATAATGGTTCTCGTTTGGTTTGCGCTATATATCTTCGGTAGACTTGGAAAAAAGAAAGGAAAACCACAGATGCAAGATTTATATGGGTTTATGCTGACCATAGTTCAAAAATGATAACAACACCAATGGGTATAAAAGAATAATTAATATTTTTAAGAAATTAATTATTAGCGTAAAATGAAACAGTCTTTAATCATTCTCTGCACAATTATTCTCTTATTTTATAGTCATAGTATCTCTTCACAAAAATTAGATGAAATTGAACCCATGGGCGACGAAAATATAGCTTACCAATGGGGTAAAATGGCTTTGGATGCCACTGCCAATGACACGGAACTATTTAAACCTAGACCTACAATCACCTCAAGGTATTTAGGACTAATATTCACATCTATATTCGATGCTTGGTCCCGCTATGATGAAAATGCAATTCCCGTTTATTTAAATGAAGTTAAAAGAAGACCATCTAAAGAACATTTATTAAAGAATAAGGAAATAGCAATCAGTTATGCCGCTTTTGGAGCGATGAAGGAGTATTACTATTCTGATACCGAAATGTTTGAAAAGTTCATGATAACATTAGGGTTAGACCCAAAAAATAAATCCTTGGACCCAAACACCCCAGAGGGTATTGGAAACTTAGCAGCGAAAGCGGTTATTGAAGCAAGAAAAAACGATGGCAGTAATCAATATGGAAATGCAGAAGGTTCAAATGGCGAACCATATTTTGATTACACCTATTATAGCCCCATAAATTCGCCGGATGAAAATACAGATATTAATCGTTGGCAACCCAAATATTTTAGTGATGGAAAAGGTGGGCAATATGCTCCTGGTTGTCTTACTCCCTATTGGCAATTGGTTAAACCCATTGCCTTACAATCTGCAGACCAATTCCGACCTGGACCACCTCCAATGGTGGGTTCAAAACAGTTGCAAAAAGAGGTCGAAGAGGTTATTGACCTACAGGCCAACCTTACCGATGAAGATAAAGCTTTAGTAGAATTCATGCGAGACGGACCGCAATCGGTACAACAAGCGGGACATTGGTTGAAGTTTGCTCAAGATGTTTCCCGTCGGGATAGACACACTTTGGATGAAGATGTTAAAATGTATTTCTTGACTGAAATTACTGCGATGGATGCATTTATTGCCTCATGGGATTCAAAGATGTTTTATGACTACGCTAGACCTTACGCACTTGTTCATGACTATTATCAAGACCAAATCATAGAGGCATGGGGAGGTCCTGGAAAAGGAACTATTGAAATGAAGGGACAAGAATGGAGACCTTATTCACCTGATGTTTTTCTATGTCCACCCTTCCCCAGCTATACTTCTGGACACAGCACTATAAGCGGTGCCTGTGGCGAAGCGCTGCGGCTGTTTACTGGTGACGATTATTTTGGAGAAGAAGTGGAATTGATTCCCGGCTCTCTTACGGAGACCGATGCAACAAACTTTGGCGAACCAGTCACCATTAAGTTTCCTACGTTCACCGAAGCAGCAGATATGGCCGGTATGTCAAGAGTCATGGGTGGCTATCATATTCAAGCAGATAATGTAGCAGGACTGAAACTGGGCAGGGATGTAGCCAGTGAGACGTGGAAATTTTATCAAAGGCATCTAGGGAACCAATAATACTCAATTGTATAGACCTAATAAATGCCTATAAAAGCTTTCTATACCACGTTCAAATAAGTATCTTGGGTTAACCTTTAGCATTATTATTTTGGTTCGGGAAAAGCATTTGGACAGGCTTACTGGTTGCCCGGATTACCTAAAAATTAGTAATTATCCTTGTTGTTAAGAAGCTTGTGAATAGAACGTTTCTCCTTTAAAGTAAATTCCTTTGTAGCGAACCAATCATGAATTTTTATTTTTTCAATTTCAATTTGAGCATTTCTTATCGCCTGTAATGAAACGATATGCCAATGTGTCCCCTTTTTTCGGGATACCGAATAACCTACATCTTCCATGATATAAGAAGGTTTGGGTTCATTTATTAGGCGTACCCCATTTTTTAAAACAGCTAGGGTTGCGGTGAGTGCAACTACTTCAGAAAAAGAGTAATGGGCAAAGTCATCAAAACCATTTTGAACCACATTGTACATCTTATCACCTACTACAAGTTTTTCCATATTTAAAAAAGAGGCAAAACTAAAAACAGCTTGTGACTATAAGAAAAAAGAACGCACTTACTTATTCACAAAATCAACAAAGGAAAGGTTTTAAATCCCTAACCAATACCTTTCATGGTAAGTAGTGTAGTAGACCATACAATAACGGAAGAAAGAAATATACCTATAGCATTGGCCATAAAGGCCTTTTTCTTCTCCATTTTAAACAAATAACTGGCAATACTACCAGCATAAACACCGGTACCCGGAACAGGAAGCATTACAAAAAATATAAGTCCATAAAACCCGTATTTCTTAATCTTATCTCCTGAACCTACTTTTGCTTTCCTTGCCACATAAATCGCAGATTTCTTATAAAAATCCCATTTAAGTAGTGATTTGTTCATGTACTTAAGAAAAAAGTGCATTATTGGAAACACCAACAAGTTTGACAGAAAGCATATTACAAATACAACGTAGCTGTTTACTCCATTAATAAGACCAAACGGAATACCTACCTTTGCCTCTCCAAAAGGGGAAAGACTCCATAATGCAGCTATAATTAAATCCAATATCAAGAATAGTGTTTAAAGAAGCTGCAAAATTACGCCTGAAATTGATTAATCTCATTTATAAAGTCATAAATAATCTTTAAATCTCAGTCCTCGTAAATTAACCTTTTATAGAGTTATAAATTTATACACGGCCTTTCCTATAAAAAACAATAAATCAAAACGAGAGGGAGTTAAAAATAAAAGGGTAGAACATTAAAAATGCCTACCCTTTATTTAATTTTAAAAACTATTCTTTAAATTTCCCCGGCGATTTCTATGGGAACACGATAAATTACCCCCAAATCAAAGCTATCATACTGCACAACGCGGTTTTGTATCTTATCTTTTAAAAACTTTTCTAGATTCTCATCCGAAGTGTTAATAGAAAGTACATGAATTCTACCAAAGCTATCGACAGTAAGACGAACTTCAGCGGCAGAGCCTTTACTATCCACTGCTATGGGGTCTTTCTCTAACATTTTAGAGATTTGATGTGTTAACTTTTTTGTAGCCTGTGGATTACCATCATTCGCAAGTAAGTTACTTGAGCTTAACAATATTGCCATTGTAAGAATAAAGCCTATTTTTTTCATAATATTATATCTTTTAAATTTTAAACTTTTTTATATCTATATTAAAGATATAACAAAATTTAGGCTAAATAATAATTATTTAATAATTTTTAACATTAATAATAAAGAATATCTTAAATATTTCTATTTTTCGGCTTAATTCTAAAGAATTCCAACTACACCTACTTTTGTAGCTGATTATTGCAGATTTTCTAAATCTTAAATGTAACCACCGGCAACATAGCGTGGTTAGCGACATCTTCCCCTATACTCCCCATGAAAAAATGAGATAGCCCCTGACGACCATGGGTAGGAATACCTATGATATCCGCCTTAGTTTCTGAAGCAAAATTAAGAATCCCCCTTTCTACTGAATAGTCATTGTAAATAGTTATTAAGGGATTAGAACCTACTGTTTGACAAAAAGTGGTGATTTTTTCCTGAATTTCATTCGAAGCTAAAAAATCATCTCCAGGTGTATTTATATATACTAATCTTAATTCAGCAGAAAAACTATTGGCAATATAATTGGCCCTCTGGAAAGCATGGATATGAGCTTCTTTTAAATCACAAGCAAAGACCATTTGTTTTGGCTCAAAATTGATAATTTTGTTCTTGATGACCAAAACAGGTATGTCAGAATGCCTAACTACCCGCTCTGTATTGGAACCTACGAATATTTCTTTAAGACCGTCACTACCATGGCTACCCATTACAATTAAATCCGCGTCGTGTTCTTTGGCTACCTCACCTATTTCCCTAAAAACCTTAAAATGCTTAATGATAGGTACTATGTTTATATCCTTTAAATATTGTTTATCCAAAAAATCGGTCATTCGTTTTTCAGCCAGTTTTATAAAGAAAACTGTTTGTTCCGGATGAAATCCTTCACTTGAGGATAGTATGGCCTGATTTAGCTCCAACATATGTAAAGCATATACGGTAGCACTATGCTTTTTGGCGATAGAAGTGGCTACCCGAAAGGCATATTCTGATTGACTTGAAAAATCCACTGGGACAATAATACTTTTCATATCGTTTGTTTTAAGATTTAGTATAATTAAACTGTCATGGAAAACAATCTGGTTTCCGTTGCTTTTTGATGTAATTTTAGGTCAAAGGCCATACAAATATTACGTACAAAAGCTCTTCCATTTTCTGATACTTTGAGCTGGTTCAGCTCAAGTTCCAATAGACCATCTTGGCGCATTCCCTTCAATCTTTCCAATACTTCTGGCAAAGAATCAAAATGCATTTCCGGATTAAACCATGAAGTTTTCATCTGGCACATTAGATTTAATATATGCTTTCTAATGATTTCATCTTCCTTGGTCATTATATGTCCCTTGAAAATGGGAATTATATCGCGCTGGACCAAGTGCTGGTATTCCTCCAAACTTTTAACGTTCTGGGCAAATCCATACCAACTATCGCTAATACTAGAAGCTCCCAAACCTATCATCAACTTTGTTTTGGAAGCCGTATAACCCATAAAATTCCGATGTAAACTACCCTTTTCGAAAGCAGTGTATAAATTATCCGTAATCAAGGAAAAATGATCCATTCCCACCTCTTTATACCCTAGGTCGTTCAATAGCAGCTTACCGGTTTCGTATTGTTCGCGCTTCTCTTGGGCGGATGGTAAATCTTCATCCTTGAAACCTCGCTGGCCATTTCCATTTAACCATGGCACATGTGCATAACTATAAAAAGCTAGCCTGTTCGGCATCAAAGATTTAGTTTTCAAAATTGTTTCAGACACATGCTCCACGGTCTGATGCGGAAGACCAAATATTATATCATGTCCGATAGAAGTATATCCTATTTCTCTGGCCCAATCGGTAACTTTTTTTACGTTTTCAAAAGGCTGCACCCTATTAATTGCACGTTGCACTTTCATATTGTAATCTTGCACACCGTAGCTTACACGTTTAAAGCCAAGATCATATAAAGTTTGTAAGTGAACTTTTGTGGTATTATTGGGATGTCCTTCAAAACTAAACTCGTAGTCTTTTGCCCTATCAGCTTTTTTAAAAATACCTCTTATTAGCAATTTTAGATTCTCTGGACTAAAAAACGTAGGTGTTCCTCCTCCAAGATGTAATTCTTTTATTATTGGACGTTCAGAAAAATGATTACGATATAACGACCATTCCTTAAGTAAGGATTTTATATAAGGTAGTTCTACATCATGCCTCTTGGTAATACGCTTGTGGCAACCACAAAACGTACACATACTTTCACAAAAAGGTAAATGTATATACAGGCTAATGCCCTCTTTCTGATTAGATTTAGTAAAACTTTTCCTTACCGAATCCTCCCATTTTTTCCCAGAAAATGAATTGATGTCCCAATAAGGTACAGTAGGGTAGCTTGTATATCTTGGACCGGGCACGTTGTACTTTTGGATGAGATTGCACATAAACGATTAAAGTTTAGTGCAAAGCTATTATGCAAGAAGATCAAAAAACATGATAAAAGTCAGTATCCTGAATGCTACTCCAAAAACTGTATGTGGCGTGTTAAGTTCTGTTCTACAGAAATAAAAGACTCGATGCCTTTTATACCATCAATGGTAAGAATTTCATCTTGGTAGACTGCGCGATAGTGCTGACTATCTTTTGCGTGCATTTTTATGAAAATATCGTACTTGCCAGTAACATGATGAATTTTTACAACTTCCTTCACCATCATAAGACTGCTTATTACTTGCTTGTATTGTGTACTAATTATTAGATCTATTCCTAAAAAAACAGTGAACTTCCAATCCATTTTGGCATAGTCCACATTGAGCGTGGCCCCAATTATCAATCCCAAGTCCCTCATCTTTTTCATTCGAGCATGTACCGTTCCGGGAGAAATAATAAGCCTTTTGGCAACTTCTGTATAGGGAGTCTGCGCATCTTCTGTAAGAATGGACAAAATGCTAAAATCTACGTTGTCTAATTTATTTTTCAATATTAATAAAATTTGTTTTCCACTTTTTGAGGTGAGACACTAACTTTCCCAGCTTATTTTGTTTAAAAAACCTCAATTAAGTTTCAACATTAGTACTTGAAGTAAATATAATTCAACGTTTATTAATTTTTAGTTATTATTTCGTATTAAATACAGTAATAAAGAAAGAATAACTCAATATTTTACACATATATTATGTATTTAATAAAAATTATTTAATGTGAAATATTATCAGATGGACAGTTTTTTGTGTGTAAAAAAACAAAAACCTGACATATCACCAATAAAATGATTTAAAATTGGCGATATATTATATTTAAACCTGTGAAACTATTTAAAACACAGGGTTTACTAACACTGTCTATTTTATTTAATCGGTAACTCTCATTAATATTGTCTGTGCTAAAATTTGCTTTTTAAAAGTGATTTTAACCAGATAAAAAAAAGTGTCCGGAACTTTTCTTTTAACACACGCCTAAACTCATCCTAATTTTTAGAATGATGTATTAGTATGAGTATCGTGTGATTTTGAGTAATAACTAACTAAACCTCAATTATGAAGAAGAATTCATTATTAGTCCTTATTTTTCTCTTTAGTGCCATAACTATGGCATTCTCGCAGGAAATAACTATTTCTGGAAAGATATCGGACCAAACAGGTCCTCTACCAGGAGTTAATATTGTTGTAAAAGGAACCACCACGGGAGCCATCTCAGATTTTGATGGCAATTATTCCATAAATGCTCCAAGCACCGGTACTCTGGTGTTCTCCTATTTAGGGTATGCAAAGAAAGAAGTTAAGATTGGAGGCAAGACGACCATAAACATTACCCTTGAAGCCTCTGCAGAGCAATTAACGGAAACAATTGTTGTTGGATCAAGAGGGCAAGCAAGGACCAAATTGGAAACTGCTGCTCCAGTAGATGTTATCAGTGTAAGTAAACAGGCCGTTAATATGCCACAATTGGACATTGCATCACTCTTGGTTGCGTCCGCACCCTCCTTTACTGCGGTGCAGTCACAAGGTGGTGACCTTAGTGCATCAGTAAACCCGCCAACTCTTAGAGGATTAGGGCCCAATCAGCTTTTGGTGCTGATAGATGGGAAAAGGAGACACAGTGGCGCGCAGTTAATAGCGTCACCGAACGGCTCACAGGCAAACTCGGTAGATTTATCCTTTTTACCACTAGATGCCATAGATCGTGTAGAGGTTTTAAGAGACGGTGCTTCAGCCCAATATGGTTCTGATGCCATAGCTGGTGTAATGAATTTCATTACCAGAAAAGGTACTAATAGATTTACGGCTAATTACACCGCAGGTTTCTATTCAAACACACTACCAAATACCGATGGAACTAGCATTAGTGAGTCTGACCAGGCCTTATTAGATGATAATGGAGGTGTTGACGGTGTAACCCATCAATTAGGTGCAAATTATGGAGTATCCTTTGAGAATGGGGGCTACCTAAACGTATCAGGTACTTACAGGCAAAATGAACTAGCAGTCCGTCCTAATATTAGCGGTGCTACACCTTATGGAGATTCATACCTTAATAACGAAAGGACAGACCAACAAGGGAACATAATAATTACAAATCCTGAGCTCTTGGCAGCGCAATCAGCTGGAAACGCAGCTCTGGCCGCCGAACTTCAAACAAATGATGGTCTGCTTTCAGCGAGAGGCCTTACCGCAAGGGACATTTCCACTTTCGCGGGACTGCCCGCCAGCCAGTTGGGTGTAGTAAATTATAGTTTGGCATTACCTTTATCCGCTGACTCGGAAACCACTTTCTACTCCTTCGGGGATTTTGGATATAAAAATTCAGACCTCTTAAGCTGTTTTTATAGAAGACCGGCACAGACAGATCGTTTCAACTTTGACCTGTATCCCAATGGGTTTAGACCTCAAATGGTAAATACCCAGACCAATATTGGCTTTACGGCGGGTATCGAAGGGAAACTTGGAGATTGGGACTTTGATTTTAGTAACACATACGGTCAAAACAAACAAGTTTATACTCAGTTCAATACTTTTAACGCCAGTCTACAGTCAGAATCGCCTACGGAAATGGATCTTGGCACACATAGCTTTTTTCAGAATACGGCCAATTTTGATATGAGCAGGTATTACGATGATTTTCTATCTGGATTGAACATAGCTGTCGGAGCTGAATTTAGGGTTGAGAACTATAGCATAGAAGCTGGTCAACCCGAAAGTTTCGAAGCAGGTGATGCCGGCTTGTTTACTGCAACAGAGGATAACCAAGCGCTTATTGGACCGGATGGTTTTCCTTTGACAGATTTGAACGGGAACCCTATTCTTGGTGACGATGGTAATGCCTTAGTGCTTCCTTTTGGAGGCGTGAGTTCTTTTCCTGTACATCAGCATAGTCCAAATTCTCAATGTTTTAGGGGGTTTGCACCTGAAAATGAAGCCAATGAATTTAGATCGGTTACTGCCCTTTATTTAGATACGGAACTTGACGTGACCGATAAGTGGTTCGTAAGCGGAGCTTTGAGAACGGAACAATACACGGATTTTGGTGGCGTATTTACTGGAAAGTTCGCTACGCGCTACAAAATTACCGATAATTTTGCGGTAAGAGGTTCACTCAGTTCTGGGTTTAGGGCGCCATCTCTACAAGAGCTTAATTATTCGCATACCTTTACTTTTTTCGTTGATTTGGTGCCGTTCGATGGCACTGTATTTCCTAATGGTAGTTCTGCTGCTCGGGCTATTGGTATCGGAACTCTCCAAGAAGAAAAATCCACAAACTTTGGTGTCGGTTTTACTGCAAAACTTTTTAATAAAATTGATTTAACTGTAGATTATTTTGATATACAGATTTCTGATCGTTTGTTTGATACAGGGAATTTCAGTGCTACCGATGCTCCAGCTTTAGAACCGGTCATTGGTTCAGGTTTGGCAAGCTTTCGCATAAACGGAGGTGACATTAGCACAAAAGGTCTTGAAGTTGTAGCAAATTACAATGAGCGCATCGGTGATGGATTATTAGGTGTTATGTTCTCAGGAACTTTTATGGACAGAACTTTTGAAGGAGCGAATATTCCAGATTTAAATACGGTTCTTTCAGATGAAGATCTTGAAGCAAGATATATAGATAGAGCAGTTATAGGACAATATGAAGTTGGAAATCCGAATACGACCATGATAGCTTCTGTGACTTATTCCTTAGGAAAATGGTCTGCCAATTTAAGAGGCATTTATTTTGGCGAAGTTTCCAATCTTGATGACGGTTTAGGCACACTTACAGACGTAAATTTTCCTGATGTAGGAACTCAAGGATTTTCAGACCAAACATTTTCGGCTCAATTCGTAAATGATATTGGTGTTACTTATCAATTTTCTAAAAACTTAGCTTTCACCCTTACAGGTCAAAATATTTTTAACCAATATCCTGATATTCGAAGAGAAGAGGAAAGAGGCTTTTCACTCTATAATACTGGACAACAAGGTGCGCTAGGTGCTTTTTATTCAGCAAGAGCAACATTCAGTTTCTAAAACAATAGTATGATATTCAAAAATAAAAATATTATGAAAACCTATATAACAAGAATAATTTTAATAGCAGTATTATTGTTCGGCGCTACTTCCTGTGATTTAGAGCGACTAGAATCAGCTCAAGAGGTAGCCCCAGGCGGTGGGACGTTGGATACATTTACAGCCTATACTATAGATTCCACTGATCCAATGGGATCAAATGTAAATGGCAGAATTGTATTTTGGAGAACCAGCCTAGATCAAACGCTCGTTCAAATATCGTTATTTAATACCATACCCGGTACCTTACATCCCGCATTGGTTTTAGATGGCGCTGTTGGGTCGGCGGGAGCCACAATGCTGACCCTGGATGATGTCTCTGGTGATACAGGGGAGCTCAATGACAATAAACTTTTTCTAATAGCCGACACCAGCTTTTATGATTCGATATTAACTATGGATTCGCATATTAACATTTACCTGAGTGAAACGGACAATACTATAGTAGCGTCTGGAAATTTGGGAGTTAATGCTGATCCAGTAGATTCTAATTAGATTTTTTAACTTAAATATAGCACACAATGAAAACAACAGTAAACAGAAGAGATTGGCTTAAAAGAGGCGTTCTCACAGCTGCCGGAGTAATGGCAGCACCTTATTTGACCTACGGAGCATTTCCGTCGCAACCCATTAAAATGGATGCGCAAGGAAATATTCCTTACACTCCATTTTTCAAGGAGTATTTACCATATGCACCTACAGAACCTATTGAGTTGGCTGCAAAAATAAATGCCAACGAAAATCCTTATGGACCATCTCCCATGGCTGTTGATGCCATGCAAAAATATGCGCCAATGGGCAACCGTTACGCCTGGAAGGAATTATACCAACTAATGGATAAAATTGCTTTGGAAGAAGGTGTAAAGCAAGAAAGCATTATGATGGGTCCTGGATCTTCCGATCTTTTGGAAAAGACCGCCATGGTATTTTTTAAGGACGGAGGCAACATTGTTTCCGCCGATCCAGCATACATGTCCTTGATTAAAGTTGCAGAGGCAACCGGAGCAACTTGGAAACCGGTAAAACTAAAGAAAGATTGGTCTCACGATTTAGCAGCTATGGAAGCCGCTATTGATTCTGACACCAAATTAGTATACATCTGTAATCCGAACAACCCAACAGGAAGTATGACCGATCATGCAGAACTAGTGGATTTCTGTTCTAGAGTTTCGGCAAAAGTTCCAATTTTTGTTGATGAAGCATATTTAGGTTTCTTAGAAGACGGTGCCAAAAAAAGTATGGTATCCCTAATCAACGAAGGCAAAAATGTAATCATTGCCCGTACCTTTTCTAAAATTCAGGGAATGGCAGGTTTACGTGTGGGTTATATCGTTGCACAACCAGAAACCTTGGAAGTGATTCAAAAAGTTACTCGAGGTGGTATGGGTATAACCCTACCGTCCGTATATGCGGCAATGGCCAGTATGGATGATGTTGCTTTTAAGAACAAATCAAGAACATTGAACAAAGAATGTAGAGAATATGTTTACACAAACCTAAAGCGCATGGGTTTTGATTACGTGCCATCTTCTACAAGCTTTATATTATTCCCAATTGAGATGGAGGGTAAACCCTTCCTAGAAAAAATGACCGCTTTAGGTGTTGGGGTCAGGGCCTTTGAAATCTATAATAAGAACTGGTGCAGAGTAAGCATGGGTACTATGGATGAAATGAAGCTGTTTACGGCTGCCCTTGAAAAAGTGCTAGTTTAAGTTTGAATTAGCCCTGGAGTTGGATTTTTTAGATAATTGCTCGATAATAATCTTTCGTTCAGCTCCTCAGGGCTATTCTATTGTTCCTTCATTAATAATTAACTATCATTTATACATACAAAGGTTATGAACTTTGCACTTCAAAAAACATTAGAACTTCTAATAATTATTGGATTGGGACTTCTTTTGCAGAAGAAAGTCGCAAAGCAAGATTTGAAGGGAGTTAAGGTATTAATCCTAAGTGTTGCGCTTCCAGCTACCATTTTCATCGCTTTGCTAAAAATAGAATTAAAAGGGACACTACTAATTTTTCCTTTATTGGCATTGACGTTTAATCTTTTGATGCTTTTAGCTTCTAAATACTTACTTTCTGTCACCCTTCCTATTAAGGAAAATGCAAAAAAACGCACGTTAATGATGCTCTTACCATCATTGGCTCCTGGCTTATCCTGCTTTCCTTTTATCGTAGTGTATTTAGGTGACGACTCTTTAGCCTTGGCTGCACTTGCAGATGTAGGCAATAAAATATTTGGTCTTATACTTTTATATATGCTGGCTATGCATTGGTACCAATTAAGGGCACTAAATGACAAAACCACCTCAACAAAAAGCAAGATGAAAAGTCTTGTAATGTCCTTACTTAATGAACCCATCAATATAGTAATTGTATTAGGACTCGTAATGTTAGCTGTTGGGCTAAACTTATCATCACTACCTAGTTTTCTTGAAAATACAGTGCTTAGCATGAAAGTACTGATGACCCCTTTGGTTCTTTTGTTCATTGGGATGGCCGTTCGTATTAAATCTGGTGAATTCGGGGTAATTATAAACATGTTAATCCGAAGGGCTGGACTTACCTTTTGTCTTTCCAGTATTTTTGTTTTTCTATTTCCTTCTTTAACTCCAGCACTTATTCTATTACTAGTAGTTTTTCCTCAAAGTTCCTGTAGTTTCTGGCCTTTTGCCCATATGAGTGCCATTAATGCCATGGAGGAGAAGGATGAACATCCGGAACCAACTTTTGATATTAATTTTGCGGTCAATGTACTCGCCTGCTCTTTGCCTTTCTCAACGATATTGATTATCGGGATTTTTTCTTTCAGTGATTTCTTTATCAGCGCTCCTACCCTATTTGGTATAGGTCTGGCTGCACTAGGAATTTCGTATGCGCCACATATTCTTAAGTCCAAAAGCTTCTTAAGGGACCGGGAAAAAGAAAAGTTTGATTCGCCGATTATCGAATCAGAACTAAAAATTGTGGATAATGACCAAAAGGAAGAACAAGCAATTAATGAGGTAAAAGCCAGTTGATTATTCTTTCTATCAATAGACCTCCTTCATCCAGTTGTACGGTTTTCTTTTTATCCACAGTCCTCTTGTAAAATCGGGAAAATCCTGTGGCTCCCCGTTATTGTCAATAGACATTTCAGATAATGGTGTAACAGCACTCCAAGCGGCAGCATCATAAGCATCCATAGGTGGTGCTATATTTGCTTTGGCAGATTCAACAAAAGCGTTTATTACAAAGAAATCCATTCCACCATGGCCTGCATCTAAGGCGTACTCCCCGTATTTCTTCCAAAGTGGGTGGTCATATTTATCCAACCAGCCTGATGCTTCGTCCCACTTGTGTGGTTCGGATTGTCCCTCTATATACATTCTATTCCCATCTACTTCCCACAAACCGTTAGCTCCTTGTACTCTAAATCCTAAAGAGTAGGGCCTAGGTAGATTACAATCATGTGTTATGATAATGGTTTCATTATTTGCGGTATCTATCGTAGTGGTTATAACATCCCCTTGTTTGAACTTAACTTTTGCGTTGGGATGGTCTTTTCCGCCAACATCAATAATATAGTTGTGTAATCCTATTGCTTTTGAAGCATGGGAGGTTAGAGACATAAATCGGTTTCCTCTATTAATATCCGCCATTGCCCCTATGGGTCCAAGACCATGGGTAGGATAAACATCGGCATTTCTCTTGACGGAATGATGGGTGCGCCATTTAGATTCCGAAATACCCTTTTCGCCAAATTCTGCCCCTCTTCCATAGGCGGTTTTACCGTCATTGAGTTTTACATGTCTCAAATCATGCTGATAACCGCATCTAAAATGAACTAGTTCTCCAAAAACATTTTGCTTTACCATATTTAATACCGCCAGGATATCCCTCCTATAGTTTACATTTTCCAAAATCATTAAATGCGAACCTGTAGCTTCATGGGTATTTACCAAATCCCAACATTCTTCCAAAGTATTAGAAGCAGAAACCTCAACTCCTGCATATTTACCGGCTTTCATTGCATCTACTGCCATACGGGTATGCCACAACCATGGCGTTGCAATTATGACCGCATCTATTTCTTTTAGCTCTAGCAGATTTCTGTAATCATATTCATTAGACCCAAAAACCTTAGGCATCTTCCCTCCCGTTTTAGAAATTAAATCCTTGGCGACCATAATTCTGGTAGCATCTATATCACATATAGCGGCAACATTTACATCCTTCCGCAACAATAGGTTCTCCAAGTGATTTGTTCCTCTTAAACCTACCCCAATTAAAGCTACATTTAATTTATCGGCTACGCTATAATTACTAGTCGCAAAACTTGGAATAGCGAATAACCCAACACCTGCCAAAGATGTATTCTTAATAAAACTTCTTCTCGTACTCATAATTAAGTTTTGATTTACAAGGAAATTATGAAAACTTCCCTAGAAATTGAAAATATGACGAATTTATCTCAATGATAGTCTACATTTATTGACGTCTTTTACCCACAATCCTTATTTTTATACCCTAAAACTAAACCATGACACTACTATTAATGGCTGCCGGTAGCGGTAGCAGGTATGGAAAATTAAAACAGTTTGACGAACTTGGACCTGAAGGAGAGTTCTTGATGGAATTTGCCATTTATGATGCCATCAGTAATAATTTTGAACAAATCGTTGTTATCACAAAAGCTGAAAATGTATCCTTCTTAAAGGATTATTTAGAAGAAAGACTTCCAGAAAACATTGCTTTAAATGTATTGGCTCAAGAAATTACAGATTTACCAGATGGTATTAACTTCACTGGTGAACGTAAAAAACCTTGGGGTACTGCACACGCGGTATGGACAGCAAGAAATGTGATAAAAGGACCATTTGTAGTTATAAATGCAGATGATTTTTATGGACAGTCTGCCTATAAAAAGGCAGCGGATTTCATGAAATCGGACAGCAGTGCCTACTCACTTTTGGGGTACACGCTAAAAAACACACTTTCGGAGCACGGCTCAGTATCCAGAGGAGTCTGTGAAGTTGAAGGGGACAATTTGTTGTCTGTTCAAGAGCGCTTAAAATTAGTTCAAAAAGGAGACGTTGTATTAGATGAAGATACCGGTTTAGAATTTACCGGTGATGAGCAGGCAAGTATGAACTTCTGGGTATGCAGACCCTCAATTTTTGACAAAATAGAATCCGAGTTCAGGATTTTCTTAAAAGATGAAGACCGCATAGCCAATAGCGAACTTTACATTCCGTTGATGATTCAAGAGATGCTACAAGCTAATGAAATAAAGGTTAAATGCATTCCATCCGGTAGTGAATGGTTTGGGGTAACTTACGCAAGCGACAAGGAAAAAGCAATGGAGAGCCTTAAGAATAAAACCAAAGAAGGCCTGTATGCAACCCCTTTATGGAACTAGGAAAGAGCAAATATACCCTAGGAGAACTTCAAAAAATTCTGGGGTATTTTGTGATTGAAGAAGACGCCTTACAACTACAACCTTTGACCGCAGGTTATATTAATGATACTTTCCTAGTATCTAAGTCTGGAAATCCTTTATACGTTCTGCAACGCATAAATGATAAAGTTTTTAAAGACATACAAGGTTTGATGTCAAATGCGGTTATGGCAATAGATTCTTTGAGTTCTAAAGACTATGCCTCTATTAAATTATTACGCACTCGTGGAGGTGAATATTTCACTGACGGGCCAGAAGGGTATTGGCGTCTCATGAGTTTTATTCACGGAAGCATCACTTTTAACAATACCACCCAAGAAGAAGTTGCCTTTGAGGCGGGACGGATTATTGGAAAGTTTCATTGTTTACTTCAAAATGAAGATATGTCTAACTACGTAGATACTATTCCCTGTTTTCATAATCTTTGTTTGCGTGAAAATGAATTTGAAGGGGCCTTGAGAA
>JBARUM010000864.1:0-5374 GCA_049645725.1 Maribacter sp. | reverse complement strand
TCCTGCTTTACAAAAGTCTGTGTAATCGTACTTTTCTTAACCTTGAAGTAAAATATCTGTCCGTCCGCCACTACACGATACTCGGCCCCAACAGTGGAAGGAACAGAAGCGGCATTTAAATTGAAAGTCTGTCCAGTGGCTACTTGACTATAACAAGAACCCGTATTAGGACAATCCTCATTAATATCGGGAGAGCAAGAACCTCCCAAAAGTTGCCATGATACGGAACCATAGGGTCCTCCCGATAAACTAACCGTTCTATTATCGGAGTCACCACACAGATTAAATCTGGCAACGGTAAAACCATTATCACTACAACCAACCTCTTCATCGGCACCTTGGATTATGGTCATGAACATTGGTGCTGCAAATTGAGCATCTTCCGAACTGAGTATTTTTCCTGCTACCGTTGTTTGAGAGCTAGCGCTAGCATCTTTGGAAATAGTAGTCGTAACCACTCTTTCCATAGCTAATACCGTCTCCTCGAAAAGTATCTTTACGTTAGAGCTTGCGACTGCTGTTGAACCGACTACCGATAAAGCTATCAGTATGAACGTATACAGCGTATACCGCGGTTTTTTTGGGAGCATAGGTTAAGTCGAGTTTTGGCAAGAATAGTTGCGATTTTGGGGATCGTTAATATTCTCTAGTGTAATTGTTTATACTTATATTTTCTATTTATCTTTAAAAAAATCATTACCATATAACATATTTCTAACGTCCGATTATGAAAAAAAGTGTCTCTTTCTTTTATTTATTCGTTGTAATGCTCAGTTTTTCTTGTGCACAAGATGCTGAAAACAAAGTGAATACACCAGAGATTGTCCCTTTCACTACTGAGTTGTTCATCGATGAACTACAGGTACCATGGGGGTTTGCTTTCCTTCCTGATAATAGTATTCTCATAACAGAAAAATCTGGAGAATTAATTCACTTTAAAGACAATAAAAAAATCAAAATCTCCAATGTTCCGGAAGTTTATCAAAGAGGTCAGGGTGGGCTTTTAGATATAGCCTTACACCCCAATTATGATAAAAACGGGTGGATATATATATCTTACTCCTCCTCCGAGGGTGAAGGCAAGGGAGGACATACTGCAATTATGCGCGCTAAACTTAACGGTAAAGCATTGGTGGAAAATGAAGTGTTATACAAAGCTACACCCAATACTACCAAAGGGCAGCATTTTGGGTCAAGAATAGAATTTGACAATGATGGTTACCTCTTTTTCTCTATAGGCGAGCGTGGGGCACGTGATGTTAACCCACAGGATATAACAAAGGATGGTGGAAAAATTTATCGCATGTTCGATGATGGGCGCATTCCTGAGGACAACCCATTTGTGGGAAAAGACGGAGCTAAAACCGCAATTTATAGCTACGGTCACCGTAATCCACAGGGATTAGTAAAACATCCTGAAACTGGAGAAATCTGGGACAATGAACACGGACCAAGAGGTGGGGACGAAATAAACATTATAAAAAAAGGGCGCAATTACGGATGGCCTATAATTACTTACGGAATTAACTACAGTGGTACACCCATAACCGATAAAACCAAAATGGAAGGCATGGAACAACCTATTCATTATTGGGTGCCCTCCATTGCTCCAAGTGGCATGACTTTCGTAACAACGGATAAATATGGGAATTGGAAAGGAAGTCTTTTGGTGGGCTCCTTGGTGTTTCAATATTTAGAACGACTTGAAATGAAGGGCAACAAAGTTATTTCACGAGAAAAATTACTTAACGAAGGACGCGTGCGAGATGTAAAAGAGGGTCCTGACGGGCTTATTTATGTTGCGGTAGAGGGAAAAGGTATTTTTAAATTAGTTCCAAAAAATTAGTCCATATGAAAGTTTTTCTGTCTATATATTTTTGTGTAATTATCGCACTTGCCTTCTCACTTTTTCAAGATACTAATCTCAAGGAAAGTATGAAGAGAGGAAGCGAAATTTATACGGATTTTTGTATTACCTGCCATTTGGAAAAAGGTGAAGGTGTAGCAAATGTCTTCCCGCCTTTAGCAAAATCTGACTATTTAATGGAAAAAAGGGAGGCAAGTATCCGTGGAATAAAATATGGACAACAAGGGATGATTGTTGTAAACGGTGTTACCTATAATAGTGCTATGGCCTCACTAGGCCTAGAAGATGAGGAAATTGCAGATGTTATGAACTTCATCTCCAATTCTTGGGGTAATTCTTCAGGAAAAATAGTGACTGTTGAAGAAGTGGCATCCGTTAGTAAGTAATATTATTTAGTACCTATATCTAAGGCCTTTTTTACTGAACCATATTTTTTGAGCAATTGTTCGGCTTCTTTATAATTTACGCCTAAGCCTTCGGCTATATATCTTGTTCCACGGTCTACTAGTTTATCATTTGTGAGCTGCATATTCACCATTTTATTCCCCTTTACCCTGCCAATCTTAATCATCAGTGCAGTGGAAATCATATTCAAAACTAATTTTTGAGAAGTACCGCTTTTCATTCGTGTACTACCTGTCACAAATTCAGGGCCCACGTTTATCTCGATAGGAATATCTGCCTCTCTTGATATAGGTGACCCGGGATTATTGGTAATACACGCTGTAAGAATTCCGTTTTTCTTAGCGTCTCTTAGCCCTCCAATAACATATGGAGTAGTCCCGGATGCGGCAATTCCTACGACGACATCTGTATTGTTTATATTATGTACCTCCAAATCTAACCAAGCCTGTACCGTATCATCTTCTGCATTTTCAACTGCCTTTCTGATAGCAGAGTCTCCACCTGCAATAAGCCCGACGACTCTTTCATGGGGCATGCCAAAAGTGGGAGGTATCTCGGAAGCATCTAGAATACCTAAACGACCACTGGTTCCTGCTCCAATATAGAACAACCGTCCTCCTTTTTGAAAACGTGTGCTCAACTCATCAACTAATTTGGAAATTTGTGGAATAACCCTTTCTACCGCATTGGCAATTTTTTTATCCTCATTATTCATATTCACCAAAATTGAATTGGTGTCCATAAATTCCAAGTCGTTATAGTTTGAAGGGGTTTCTGTAATTTTTTCGTAATCCATAAACTATAATATTGTCACATCGTTGTTTTTAAAAGGCTTTAGAATACTATTATCTGGCTCAAGCTCTGTAATCATAGTGTTTATACTACTTATATCACAGGTCTTATAGCGGTGTTGAGAGTTTAGTTTTTCAGATATGGATAATAGAACCGTTTTCTTAGATGCCTTTATTACGGCTTTTTTAATCTGAACAATGTCCCAATCAAATTCCGTAAGACCATAAAGGGCATCTACATATCCGGTTCCTATAAAACTAAAATCTACCTTAATTTCCGATAAATGATGGATAGCATTTGCACCTATGGCAATCTGTGCCTCTTTTGAAATTTGGCCTCCTATGGAAATGACTTTTACATTTGGTTTAGTCGAAAGTTCCATAGCTACTGGCAGACTTATTGTAAAGCAGGTGAGTTGTAGTTTCTCGGGAATTATTCGAGCTAATTCCAAACACGTGGTTCCGCCATCGACAAAAATAACTGCCCCGTCCTTAAGCATAGTAGTTGCCTTCTTTGCTATCGCCACTTTGTTGTCTAATGCATAAATATTGGTATTTCTTGCACTATTGGTTGTAAAACCAAGCGAAATAGCCCCGCCATGAACCTTTCGTAGTTTTTTTTCGGCATCCAACTCTTTAACATCCCTGCGAACCGTATCAATAGAAACGTCTAAAGTATCCGCTATATCTGTAAGCAATATTCTATTGTGTAATTCAACCTCGCTCAGTATGGTTTGTTGACGCTCTTCCTTTAGCATTTTATAGTGTTTAACTTCTCAAGGATTCAAAGATAATCAAAATAATTCAGCTGCCGTTTTATACTGTTTCAAGTAAACTAAATGTAAAATAAAGTATATTAAAGCATAAAGCAGCATAAAATATTGCAAAAAACAGCAAATACTGGATTATTTACATATATTTGCTTGATTTTAATCCTACTAATCGTTTCAATTTTATGAAAAGCGCGACAGCACAACAGAAAACCGATATCAACTATAAGCCTATTGGTCAATTTGAGGAAACACGTTTTGAGAAAATCCATAACGTAATCTTTACTGACTCTAACACGGCCTCCGTGCGGGTAGCTGAAGAAATTGCAGAACTCATTAAGAAAAAACAATCACAGGGAAAAACCTGTGTATTGGGACTTGCTACGGGTTCCTCACCTATTCGTGTATACGAGGAATTGGTGAGAAAGCATAAAGAGGAAGGATTGAGTTTCCACAACGTTGTTACTTTCAATTTAGATGAATACCTACCCATGGAGCGTAGCAATATTCAGAGCTACCATTACTTTATGCATGAACATCTTTTTAAACATGTTGATATTCCTGCAGAAAATATACATATCCCGGACGGTACCGTGCCCTATGAAAAAGCTGTTGCATATTGCCTTTCTTATGAAAAGAAAATTAAGGAACAAGGTGGATTAGATTTTCAATTATTGGGAATTGGGCGGACAGGTCATATTGGATTTAACGAACCCGGTTCTCACTATAATTCTGGAACACGGGTCATCACATTGGATCATATCACCAGAGTAGATGCAGCTCCTTCCTTTCTAGGAATAGATAACGTACCACGAAAAGCAATCACTATGGGTATTGCAACCGTTAGAAAAGCAAAAAGGATAATATTACTTGGTTGGGGACAAAACAAGGCAGATATTATAAAAAAAACCATAGAAGGTGAAATTTCTTCACACGTGCCCGCAACCTATCTGCAAAATCACAACAATTGCACTTTTGTGCTGGATACCGGCGCGGGAAGCGAACTTACACGAAACAAAACACCCTGGTTAGTTGATGCTTGTACGTGGACAGAGGATTTAAAAGCTAAAGCGATGGTATGGCTTTGTGAAGAAACCGAGAAAACCATTTTGAGTCTGACCGATAAAGATTATAATGATAATGGAATGGCAGATTTGTTGTCTTTGGAGGATTCATACGATTTGAACATAAAGATGTTCAATAAATTACAACACACAATTACTGGATGGCCCGGTGGAAAACCAAATGCCGATGATTCCAATAGACCGGAGCGGGCAACACCTGCGAAAAAACGTGTCATAATATTCAGTCCTCATCCAGATGACGATGTGATATCCATGGGCGGTACTTTTGACCGACTCGTGGAACAGGGTCATGAAGTACATATAGCGTATCAGACCTCTGGAAATATTGCTGTATCCGATATGGATGCCAGAAAATACGCAGAAATAGCCATGCATATTAACCCTTCAGAAAAGGCTCAGAAAATAATAGATTCCATTTCACAAAAAAATGAAAGCAAGGTAGATTCACCCGAAGTC
>JBARUM010000863.1:0-1695 GCA_049645725.1 Maribacter sp. | reverse complement strand
GGATTAGATGTTGCTTGTATTGTATGACGTTGTTATATCCTATACTTGTCCCGGAAAATAGGGTAGTGTCCAAAGTATGCTCTTTGGGAATATATACGTTGGCATCGATAGCTAAAAGCCAAATGTCTTTGAGGGGTTCAACTAAATAGCTCAAATCCGGAATAGCCAGCATCGTATTTTTCATGGGGTAAGTTCTATCATCAACATAGGATTGTGACCGTGTGGTTTCAAAATCATATGTGTCATAGCTTGATGATTTATAAGGCGATTCCCAATACAAAAATTCTTTTTTTGGAAAAAAACCAAAATCGGAAAGTGCGCCAGCAATCTCTTTATAACCCCAATTCTTGATTTTTTCGGTTACAATTCCTTGAGGTTTACCAGCAGATGCCTTAAGTAAAGAGGAGTCACTCACAATGGCCAGCATTTGACCATTTTCTCCTAGAAAATCATATTTTCCGCCTTTTTCCGTAAATGGCCTTACCGGGTCATGGTTCCCTGTGGTCAGAAAGAACTGCATACCATGTTTTTGGGTATATTCCGTTAGGATTTTTTTTAATGCTAAAATATGAACAGGCTGACCGTCATCACTAAAATCCCCTGGAAGTGCTACCAGTTTTATCCCACGAAAGACCAAATTATCCAATGCCGCTATGAAAGCAAAATAATTCTCATTGAACAAGCGAGTAGAGTGCAATTGTGACTCCATTGTCCTAATAGTGTAATAATCTCCTGTTATGGGATGTAAAACACCGCGATAATTAGTGTCGGAAAAGTCAGCACGAATATCCTGCAAATGTACATCGGCAAGAAATGCGATTTTGATTTCAGACTTTTTTTCTTGCTCTTTTTTGCATGAAAGAAAAAAAAATAGTAATAGTAAAAGGCTGTATTTCATAAACCTTATTTCTTTATTCGCTCATAGGTTCCATCTTCAAATATGACCTTAAAATCAGAAGGAAATAAGTTAGTAGGTAAATAATAGTCGGTTGAAATTACTTGGGCGCCAGAAGCTTTTGCTTTCTCAAATCTAGTGTAATCTAAAGTTCGCGCTTCTTTGGTTCCTGCATCGGCTCGGGTACGGACCATGTATCCTTTTGCAACTAACTTTCTGATATAATCGAAATCCTTTATTGGGTCATTGATGATCCGGAAAGCTGCTTCTGGATTTCCCTCTGTACTATTCACAAAAAGAATTCTATTCTTTAGAGACATATGGTTTTTAACATAGCGCTCTATTTTTTCTTCTTTTTCATCCAAAACAAAAAGAAAACGGCCTTTTAAGTTTTCCAAGGTTGGCCACCCATTTTCTAGTATTGCCTCTTCTAGAGAATCGTAATTACCCCGTATCAAATCTGGA
The DNA here is from genome assembly GCA_049645725.1 of Maribacter sp. Lineage (GTDB taxonomy): Bacteria > Bacteroidota > Bacteroidia > Flavobacteriales > Flavobacteriaceae > Maribacter. Next base: position 335 of record JBARUM010000863.1, on the reverse strand, counting down.
GTTATCAATTTTTCTTGGGTAAAAATAGTGTTGATTTCCAAATCAATACTATCCAAAGCGGTTTGTGTAAACGGGAGTGGATCTGTGGTGGTAGGTATTTTACTGTCCTTTGCGTTTATTAAAATTACAACAGGTGTGTGCCCCGGGTTCTTTCTTGACCATTGTTTCAATTCCTTCAAACCTTCCTTAAAAACCAGTTGCTGACTTCTAAAATCAATATCTTGTACATGAAACATTTTTAGACCGGGTTGCTCAAGTTTTTTTTCTTGGTCAAAGGGTAACGGTTTTTTGCCTATACTCTTAACGATAGTTAGACCTTTTGGATTGGTATACCT
>JBARUM010000862.1:0-5373 GCA_049645725.1 Maribacter sp. | reverse complement strand
ATTATTTCCTTCGCCAATTCTGGTAGCCCATCTTTTTTAACCAACGGAAAAACGGCTGCTTTTGTGGGAGCAAGAACGGCGGGTAATTTTAAAACCGTTCTAGTGGTATTGTTTTCCAGTTCCTCTTCTACAAGTGAGTTGGAAAAAATGGCTAAGAACATACGGTCCAAACCAATAGAAGTCTCCAAAACGTAAGGCACATAGTTCTTATTCGTCTCGTGGTCAAAATACTGTAGTTTTTTACCGGAGAATTTTTCGTGACTACCTAAATCAAAATCTGTACGGGAGTGTATTCCCTCCAATTCTTTAAACCCAAATGGAAAACGGAATTCTATATCTGCGGCAGCATCGGCATAATGTGCCAATTTTTCATGGTCATGAAAACGATAATTATCCTGTCCCATTCCTAAGGAAAGATGCCATTTCATACGCTTTTCCTTCCACACCTCGTACCATTCCTTTTGGGTCCCGGGTTGTATGAAAAATTGCATCTCCATTTGTTCAAACTCACGCATTCTAAAAATGAACTGCCTAGCAACAATTTCATTTCTAAATGCCTTTCCCGTCTGGGCAATTCCAAAGGGGATTTTCATACGTCCACTTTTCTGGACATTCAAAAAGTTTACAAAAATACCTTGGGCGGTCTCTGGCCTCAGGTACAGGTCCATAGCGTTTTCCGCACTGGCGCCCAATTTGGTGCCGAACATGAGGTTAAACTGCTTAACATCTGTCCAATTTTTGGAACCGGACATGGGGCACGCTATATCCAATTCTTCAATTAGGGCTTTTACATCTGCCAAATCCTCTTTTTCCAAAGACTGTCCCATTCTTTTGAGTATAGCTTTTCCCTGTTCCTGGTAATCTACTACTCTTTGGTTGGTCGTTAGAAATTGTTCTTTATCAAAAGAGTCTCCAAAACGTTTTGCGGCTTTTGCCACCTCCTTTTCAATCTTGCCATCGATCTTACCTACATAATCTTCGATCAAGACATCTGCCCTGTACCTTTTCTTGGAATCCTTATTATCTATTAAAGGATCATTGAAGGCGTCTACGTGTCCAGAGGCCTTCCATATAGTCGGATGCATGAAAATGGCCGCATCCAAACCAACAATATTATCATTGAGCTGTACCATGGCTTTCCACCAATAATCACGAATATTTTTCTTTAGCTCCGCTCCGTTCTGCCCGTAGTCGTATACGGCACTAAGACCATCATAAATTTCACTGGATTGGAATACATAACCATACTCCTTAGCGTGGGATATAACTTTCTTGAAATCGTCTTCTTGTTTTGCCATTCGGCAAAAATAGAATTTTAGGCTAAAAAAAATGCAATTATTTCAATTGAAATTCCGAAGATGCAAGTAAGCGTTCGTCCTCAAAAACATTTAGCGTATAAGTACCTTCCTCCAGAGAACCTTCTGGGATAGTTATAAAATCACAAATATTGGTCTCAATACCCATAAATACAAATTCTACACGTTTACTGTAGATATTCCCGTTTACCGTAATAGTATTGGCATTATCCTCAATAATTTGTTTGTTAGGGTCAAGAAACTGTAAGTAAATAATCTTTTCGGCATCCAACTCGCTTGGGTCGGCCATTACGGTTACACAACCTCTTAATTTCTCTATGGTTGATGCTTTATTCGTTTTAATAGGCCTGGTACTTCTCATTCTAAAGCCACTGCCTTCTGAATTTTCCATTTTCAGGTAACTTTTAGTCTTTAAGCGTTGATTGAGTTCCAATATTTTTCTTCGTTGTAAGGCTTCTGCCTCCGCCAGTGAACTACTATTTGCTCTTAGCTCTTCTATCTGGTTCCGAGACTCCTCATATTTATCGGAAAGCAACATATTGTTATACCGCAGGAAATTATTCTTTAGCCTAAGACTATCATTCTTAGCCTCTAAACGACGAAGCTCGGTTTTAAACTCCCTTAACTTATCTATGGTGAAGTTTAACCTTCCCACAGAATCCAATAATTGTTGTACCTTAAATTTTGAAGTTTCTAGCTCTATTTCATAAACCTCGCTTAGTGTGGATAGATGATCAACATCAGCTTTCATAATCGTCAGATCCTTTACTAGCAGTGCCTTTTCTTGCTCCAAGAAATTTATTTGGGCGTTGGACTGCGCATAACTGTAATAAAAGGCGATAAGAATGCCTATAATCACAGCTACCAGAGCACCAAGGATTATTTTATAATTGAATTTATTATCTTGACTGTCCATCCAAATGATTGGCCTTTAAGTAGGTTAATTTAAAACTTGAGATTTGTTACATACTAAGCTTTCAAAGATACTAAATGATGTAAACACCCTCCTATTGCCTATAGCGTGTTTTGGATGTAATGTTCGATTAAATAGAGGAGAGAAGCTCTTGTGTACCGTTTGTCGACACCAATTACCACTCACCGAGTACAACTTTAACGTTGAAAATGGGGTTGACCGTATTTTTTATGGCAGAATTAACATTAAAAAAGCCTCTTCTTTCCTATTCTTTACTGAGAACGGTATTGTTAAAAACCTAATTCATCACCTAAAATATAGGAGTCAAGAGCAGATTGGAGAGTTTCTGGGTGACTGGTACGGGCAAATTATAAAAGAAAACGCTTTTTTAGAACAAATAGATTTTGTGATACCAGTACCACTTCACAAACGAAAGCTTAAAAAAAGAGGTTATAATCAAGTAGCGCTTTTTGCCGAAAAATTAGCATCTCATCTTAATGCAGAATATTTAGAGAACGGTCTATTGAAAACCGCTAATACACGTACACAGACTAAAAAAAGTAGGCTAAATAGGTGGCATGACAATAGATCATTATATGAGGTTGCCGATTCCAACATTTTAAAAAATAAAAAAATACTTCTCGTAGACGATGTAATTACTACTGGAGCCACTATGGAAATTTGCGGGCAGGTATTAAAAAATATTGAAGGAACGTCAATATATATAGCTAGTATGGCAGTGGTTCCTTAATTTAATTTTTCTACAAATAAGTCGTTTCTTTGTACTGAGAAAAAAAATATGTTACGAAGAATTGTTGCTTCTATTTTTATCCTGTTCGCTGTCATGTCATTTTATGATTGTGCCAGGCGGGGAACTGTTACCGGTGGTCCAAAAGACGAAACTCCACCGGTTTTATTGAGAGCGGACCCGGAGAATATGACCACTAATTTTGATGCAAAAAAAATAAGACTCTATTTTGATGAGTTGGTGAAATTAAAAGACGTTCAAGAACAACTTATTATATCTCCGCCTTTAAAATATCCGCCAATATTGAGTCCACAAGGTGGCGCCAATAAGTTTGTGGAAATTACTATTAAGGATACATTATTGGAAAATACTACCTATACCCTAAATTTTGGCCAGGCAATTGTAGATAACAATGAAGAAAACCCTAACCCATTCCTGACTTACGTATTTTCTACAGGAAATCACATAGATTCCCTTGAGCTTGCAGGGGTGGTCAAAGATGCCTTTAACAAAGAGGCGGACGATTTTATTAGTGTAATGCTCTATAGAATAGATTCTACTTATACCGATTCTACGTTGTACAAAAAACCACCCAATTATATTACAAATACCCTTGATAGTACTATAATTTTTAGATTGAAAAATCTGAAGGAAGGTAAGTATGCTTTATTCGCTATTAAGGATGCCGCTAAGGATAATATATTTAATCAGACAACCGATAAAATTGGTTTTATTAATGATACCATAAACCTTCCCACAGACTCTATTTATAGGCTTGACCTCTTTAAAGAAGTGCAAGATTACGGGGCGGCAGTACCATCAATGGGAGCCAAGAATAGGATAAGTTTTGGCTATTATGGCAAAGGCAACAAAGTAGACGTAACTCCTTTGACTATATTACCGGATTCTGTTAAAAGAATTGTTCTAAAAGAAAGCAACAAAGACACACTAAACTTTTGGTTTACCCCTTTTGAAATGGATTCGATCATTTTTACCGTTACCAACGAAGCCTTAAAGGTCATAGATACCTTTACTGTTAAAAACAGAAAAGTTGGGGTGGATTCGTTAAGGTTAACCCCAAACCAGACACGTAATCTAGATTTTTGGAAACCATTTAGTATAAATGCCAACATCCCATTAGCTGCTGCCGACAGTTCCAAAATTAGTTTGATCACACAAGATTCTCTCCCTGTACTTTTCGATATAGGTATTGATTCTTTGGAGAATAAGATTGATTTTGATTTTGAACCAGAGCCTAATGAGACTTATAAAATTGAGCTTTTGCCTGGAGCTGTCCAAGACTTTTTTGGAAGTACAAATGATACTATTGTTTACATTTTAAGTACTAAAAGCCTTGCGGATTACGGTAATCTAAGTCTAAATCTGGCCGGTAATAATATTTCATATCCCATTATTGTGCAATTGACCAATGAAAAGGGCGATTTACAAAGAGAAATCTATGCTAAAACTCCTCAAGTTTTTGAGTTTAACAATTTAAATCCTGGAAAATACCTTGCACGGGTAATTTTTGATGAAAACCAAAACCAAAAATGGGACACTGGTAACTATCTTAAAAGGTTACAGCCAGAGAAAGTTAGCTATTATCCACTGGTTATAGAGATGAGGGCTAATTGGGAGTGGGTGGAGACGTTCAATATATTAGATTAAATTGATCCCTGTCATTTAAAAAACTTAGTTTATTTCTGGTTTCGATTATATGGGCTTTACTAACGACAAGTTCAATAATTTCCTCTTTGTCCGAAAAAGCCAATTTATTTCCCAAAGCATCATAAGCAGAAGAGTGTCCACAATAATTATGTTTGTTAGCATCCAAACCAATGCGGTTTACGCCAATGCTATAAGACATGTTTTCTATAGCTCTTGCCTCTAAAAGTGTATCCCAAGCGTTTATTCTAGGTTCTGGCCAGTTAGCCACATACAAAACAATATCATAATTATCTGTATTCCTACTCCATACGGGAAAGCGAAGATCATAACAAATCAAAGGGCAAAAAGCAAATCCTTTGTAAGTTACAAGGGTTAATTTATTTCCTGAGGTATATTTCTCGTGTTCCCCAGCTAGTGTAAATGTATGCCTCTTGTCATAAGAGAATAATTCACCATCCGGTTTAACAAAACAAAGTCGGTTATAATGCTTATTCCCATCCCTAAAAACAATACTTCCAACTAAAGCAGCTCCTGTTTCAGCTGCTTTTTTCTTCATCCATTGTATAGTGTTTGGACCTTCTTCCTCTTTAATATTTTCTGGAGACATGGTGAAACCCGTCGTAAACATTTCCGGTAAAACAATAACGTCCACATCTTTGGATACTGCTTTGATTTTTTTTGAAAACACAAACCTGTTTTCTTCTGGGTTCTCACAAATCAATTGAGAT
>JBARUM010000861.1:0-5615 GCA_049645725.1 Maribacter sp. | reverse complement strand
GAGTACAAATAAGTACATTGAACTTTGAGAAAGTATAATTATTCAACGTAAACAATTGCAAAAATTCAGGATGATGTACTAATAATTTCTATAAAACTATCCCCCCCTTTTAAACCGGAAAGCTCTAAATAATTATAAACAAGGCGATTAAATTTTCAATGCTAAACTACTATTTGCTTATGAAGCAATCAAAGTATTGAAAGAACCGAATATGATTCAAGTAATAAAAGAGTGCCAATAATAAATATTATAAGAGTACCGGCCAAAACGCGCTACTAACCTTAATTCTATACTTTGTTCTTTATGATCTCAACAATTTAGCAAGAATCAAAATTAGGTAGTTTTTGTGAGAATCATTTTGCTGAAAAAATAAGGTCGAGCTATCGATTTACATGGTCCGACAAGTTTTGAACATAAACATATCTGAAAAATAGCCTATATATTAACTATTTGATAAATCCAATCTGTAAAATTTAAAAGAATGTGATGCTAAAGCGCTGTTAAAGTCTAACTAATAAATTAATGCTAGCAATAATTTGAATCTAAGTATAATATTATCTATTGCTTAAATTGGAGTCTGAAGAGGGAAGAATGTATTATAATCTTTCATAAGAAACTCAAAGTTATCTATTGCTCAACGATATTGCTTAAAAACTAGTTCTTATTCCAGAAAATATTTATTTCTAAATTCTAAAAAAAAGAGACTGTCTTTTTCGACAGCCTCCTTTTATTTTGGTTTATTTGCTATTAACGAATGCATGGGTTCAAACCAGTATCTAATGTTATAACCCCATTCGGAGGTCCATCCGCTGAAGGACTAAAAGAAGCTAATACTCTGCCATCAGAAACCCTTGTTATTGTATAACCTACTTCTTCATCAAAGGACCCTCCAGAAAATGAAATTGTCTGGTTTTCGACACCCTCAGGAACTGTAAAGGTTGCAGAACCAGCTCCTCCGTCATTCAATGTAAAAGAAGATTCTTCTCCATCACTAACAACAACTATAGCAGCACCATTCCAACCATCTCCAAAGGTGTCTTCAAAATCAATGGTATAATCACCTATGACTACAACAGGACAAGAAATAGTAGAGAAATAACGGAAAGGTGAGAGGAAAAATCCATCTTCTAATGATGGTGAATTGGTTCCTAAGTTAGTGAAGGATCTTCCATCTTCCATTACGACTTCAAGACGTACAACAATTTGATCGGAATTGTAAACATCATCTAAGTTATTTTGTATACCTGCAGCATCTAATAATTCTTGGTAACCAAAGGAGAAACTTCCCGTGGGATATCCAAAACGGCCCGAAGTAAGTTCAGAAGCTCCGATGGTTTGTATCAATGTTTCATCAACCGCTGTGGTACCGTTAGTATTGAATTCCGAATCAAAAAATGTATTGTCTTGAAAGTCAACAAAAATTTGCACCTCGCTAACAACGTCACCTTCTGGCGCTTGAATTTCAAAATCTACAGCCAGTACAGATTCTGGCACATTGAAAAAATTAAAAGTAGTTCCAGTAAGCGACAAAGTTCTTACAACTATTCCTGGGACTGTGCCATTCTCTAACTCTAAAGCTACGTTATCATCCGGAGCGCATGAAATTGTACAAACAAATCCAAGCGTTACAATTAAAATTAATTTTATATATTTCATATTATAATATTTTTTTAGTTAGCGGGTGGAGTACCATTAGTATCCCAATAAACAAAAACACCATTATTAGGTTTTTGACTTAAATTACTATTGTTGTTAACAGCGTTTGCGGGGTAAAACAATGAATTCATAAACGTCCCTGGATTTGGGTTCAGGTTAGGCTGCAATGTTGTTGGAAAATTAGATCTTCGATAAAAATTATAAGAGTCGATTCCCAGACCTACGCTAGCCAAAATAAATTGTTCTCCCAATATATTCCATCTCCCTGTAGTATTGGCATTTTGGAAGTTCGTATTTAGTGTAGCTAAAAAATCAGCAACATTGTCGTCTGTAGGTGCTAAAGACATATCGGCCTCAGGATCAACAATCCCCGAGTTCCGAACTTTACCTATATGTGTTGCTACAGCTTGTTGTAAAAGGATTCCCGCTGAAGCTTCATCTCCAGCTGTCATAGCCATTTCAGCTTGCAAGAATTGAATTAATGAGGCAGTAATTATTGGGGTAATACCAGCTCCTTGTGCCCCTGTAGTTAAACCACCACCGGTCAAACGACTATCATCAAAGCGTCCTCCAAATGGATAAACACCCCAAGTTGATCGTAGGAAGTTATCAGCAGGGATGCCCTCTTCGCTTCCATGATCACGGCCCCAATAACCGTTATCCAAAGAACAAAATGAAAACCCGCCTGCAAGATATTGCGGAGGAGGATTGGTAATAACAGAGCAGCCTAATTGTCCGGCATCTGGTGGTAAACCGGGAAGGTCAGCACCTGGCACCCCATTTGTTTGGCGATACACTATATAGCGTATTCTGGGATCATTCGATTCCTGCATCTGATTCATATACCAGTTAGCAATATAATCGCCAGCACCAGTTACAGAATAACCTTGTACATATCTTGGATTTCTTGTTTCTGGATTAGCAATGCCGGTACCCCATTGGAATTGCAAATCATCCTCAGTATTTCGAATATAATTACCACTAGCGATTATAGCATTAAACTTTCCTTGTGCGGAAGCGTCAACCAATCGAGTTTGGGCCAGCAATTTTAGGCGAAGGCTATTAGTTGCTAATTGCCATTTGTCAAAATCATTATCATAGAATAAATCATTTAAAGGATCTCTAACGGTAGTGTTCGTAAAGTTAGCATCTGCTTGATCTAAAAATTCAAAAGCAGCGGCATAAATTTCGGCACCAGGTGTTACCGTTGGAGCAAAAACCCCATCTCTTGCCTGTAACGCGTCATTGAATGGAATATCACCAAAAAAATCAACCATAGAAGAATAGACATACGCTTGCATAAATCTAGCGATGCCCACATGCCTGGTAAGACCTTGTTCTTCTGCTAGTGGTATCATAGTCTCAATATTTTCAAGAACTCCTCTATAGGCGTTACTCCATTCCTCATCTTGCGCAGCATCTAAAAGCTGAGCATTGTACAGCGCTCCAAAGAAATTACTGATTCGGGTTAGGTCCATTCCCATTTGATCAAGACCTCCATTTGCACCAATAAAAAAATCTTCTCCACTACCACCACCGGCAATATGTCTAACGAAATTTTCTTGAATCGTAATAAATAGGTTATCCACATCTGAGGAAACCTCTGTAAGTGCATTCGGATCTTGTGTAATATCCAATTCGGTCGATTCACAGGATTCCAATTGAATCAGTAGTACTAGACCAACTATTAAATAACTATATTTTTTCATTATTGTAATTTTAAAATGTGTGAATTAAAACGTTGCCTTAATTCCGAATCCATAACTTCTAGCGGCAGGTCCTGCCAAAAAGTCGAATCCGGATCCATTGCCTACTCCTAAACCATTAACGTTGGGGTCAAAATTCATACCGTCGGGCGTATTAAATGCCTTAACGAATAAATTACGTCCGGATAGAGTAAATGTTACATTACCAAAAGGTGTTCTTTCCAATGATTTAGGTGTCATTGCATAGGCCAAGGATACTTCTTGTAAACGAAGGTTAGTAGCATCATATACCGCAGCTTCAGGTTTCCCAAAAAACCCTGAACGGTTTCGGAAGACCAAATCAAAACCGCTGATTTGGGTAGTATTCGGTGTACTGGATGTAATATTTCCATCACCATCTCTCGTTACGTTGTTTCCAGGTAAGATAAAAGATCCCAATCTGTCAACACTATCTTCGGTCACTCCCCTTCCCAATAAAGCACCAATGGTAGCTGAATAGATATCGCCACCTTGCTGGTAAGCTAATTGCCAGTTCAAGGTAAAGTTCTTGTAAGAGACGGTATTTATGAAGTTTGCGGTAAAGTCCGGATTCGGATCTCCTATGATACCATTATTGGTTGCAGCGGCATAATCTCCCCTTTGATCAACAATTAAATTCCCGTCATCATCGCGGGCAATACGACCTCCAAATAATACACCTAAAGGCTCGCCTTCTATTGCAGCATTCCCTAGATTACTAAAACCAGTGTATACAATTTGATCAGTATCCTGCCCTAAATCTGTCACCACAGGATCAAGAGCGGTAAAGTTCATAGAGGAATTCCAATTAAATCCACCTTGGTTGTCTGCTCTGAAGAAATCCACGCCCAAGGCTAGTTCGATACCATCGTTGGTGACTTCTCCGATGTTGGTGTTCGTTTGTGTGAATCCAGTAGATGGATCCAAAGGCTGTTGAATAATCAAATCACTGGTTTGTCTTGTAAATAATGAAACATCTAAACTTATACGGCTATCCCACCATCTAGACTCAATCCCAACTTCTATTTCTCTCAACGTTTCAGGTTTCAGATTAGGATTACCAAGTGTTGCACCAACTTGTTGACTTATTAGATTGTTTCCTGCTGCATCTGCAAAATCTCGCACATCAAGATCAAGAACTGTGGCGACAGGAAAAGCGGATTGAGTTTCAAAGTTGGCAGAGGTTCCAATACCACCTCTAAGTTTAAGGTAATTTAAAACCTTACCCTTTAAACCACTAATAACCTCCGTTGGTAGCACCGAAATACTAGCACTAGGATAAAAAATACTTCTATTTTCAGCGGCAAAATTCGATACCCAATCATTACGGCCTGCTAATGTTAAAAAGACCCAGTTATCATAATCTGTTTCAATTTGAGCATATAGTCCTGCAATATTTCGTTCTCTCGTAAACTGAATAGGTATAGTATTAGCAAAATTAAAATGCCTTAATACTCCAAAAACTTGTTGAGTATCACTATTTGCGCCATTCCTTTCAAATATTTCGCGTCTAGTAGTTCCTCCAAGAGTAAAATTGAAACCTATTTTTTCACTTAGGTCATATTCTCCGGTCAAAACCAAGTTGTGATCAAAGATGGTGTTGTCGTTGGTGAATGTTTGAAGAACGCCTGATTGTAAGCGAGCTCCACCGTCGGTACCTCCCCTATTTTGATAGCTTGTGTTAAACTCCGAAGAGAAATCCACACCTGCCCTGTAAGACAAGTTCAGTTTATCATTAATCTTATATCCAACTTGTGCTTGACCAAAAATACGATTAGTTCTTTGGGACACTTGGGCATTGGCCAATGTCCATAAAGGATTTTGTATATCGTTTCCAGTTCTATAATAAACGCTTCCTCCTGTTAGAGGATTTTGGAAAGGTTGCCCTAACAAATCTACACTACGCGGTGTGAAAAATAAATTGGAGAAAAGTGATGAGCTTTGCGATCCTGGTATACCGTTGCCATCACCTGCCGCAACAGGGGGTGATTTAAAACTAGTACGTGCAAAGTTGATGGTTCCATTAACGGTAAATCTATTACCAAGTTCCGCTCTGCCTCCTACCCCAAAAGTATTTCTGGTCAAGCTATTACCGGGGGTAAAACCGTTCTCATCTAAATTACCATAATTTAAGTTAAAGGAAGTTTTACCGTCCTCAGAGGATTTTCTGAAATTAACATTTGTCGTTGCTGTACCCCCTGTTCTAAAAAAGCCTTCTACGCTACGGTAGGGGAT
>JBARUM010000860.1:0-1567 GCA_049645725.1 Maribacter sp. | reverse complement strand
GTTCAGAACCCGCCGGTAATTTCTTCCAATTTGTTAAAGAATGCTTTTTTTCGGTCTGAGCTGATTCCCCAGTTTACAGGTACAGTTTGGTACCCATCGTCAAAATCTTCACCCTTCATTCGAAAATCGAAAAACCCCCAGGAAGCATAGGCCTTTACCGCCTCTACGAAATTGTTCGATGGTTTATCGAAGTCGAAATGGTCGTCTTCATTGAAAACTATCGGCATCGCGCGGTACGAAGAAAAGTCCCGAACCTCTTCTACCATTTCTCTTATTCGGGCAGGGTCTCTTACCCCGTTTCCATGAAGTATGACGTAATCGGATACCTCTACCACTTTATCCGGAGGAAGTGTATTTCCGTTAAAACTGGTAGAAACCAAAAGTTTCGGGGCTTTATTTTTTACCCTCAGGATGAGTTCATGAACCCTGTTTTCACCAATTATCTCGTGTTGATATTTTTTATTGTTGCTTTCGTTCGCCACTTCTAAAATGATATTGGCATATTCTTTTTCTTGAATCCACCGCACAACATTGTCAACAGCAGCTATCACGGCTTCCTCGTCTTGAAGGCGTTCGTCTTGTCCGAAATAAAAAAGACAAAGATTGACGACCATTCCCAACCGGTCCGCTTTTTCAATGATTCTGGCCATCCTTTCCGCATACGCGGGGCGTAGGCTTCCATCGGGCTCATATGCGTTGTTCTCCCAAGGTTGAACTTTAGAGTAGCCCTCGGGACTCCCTCCTTGGAAGTTGACATTAAATGCCAACAATCCCTTGGCGTACCAATCATCCATGGCCTTCAAGAACTCATCCGTATTTCGTTCAGCATCCCATTCGTTTGTATCGGGATATTTCCAGCGTTCGACCGTTTCCGGATTAAGGTCGTCGAAAACACCTTGGACCATGCGCGAATTCATAAGCAGGCCCTCTATAGAATGTCCCTGCCATACACGTCCATTATAGGTGGGCTCCCCATTGATGATGAATTTATCGTTCTCGATGGTCACAACGGTTTGCCCTTTGCGATTTTCGTTCTGAGCTGTGCTTGCAAAAGCCACAAGGGAGGTAACTACCAGCGCCAGGGCCCGAGAATATACATTTTTCATTAGTATGTGTATTTAAAATTGTTATTTTTTTTCAAGAATGTTTTATCGTGAAATGTAGGCCAAGTAATTCGAAATTAAACGGATAATATACCTATTCTCATGCTAATTGTTTTACCACGTAATCTAACAAAATATTTTACGGTATTTCATAACCAAACTTCCTCCACTGGCCAACCTATCCGATTGAGATTTTAGTCTCTATTCGAATCGCGTTTGCAAGAGTATCCTAATGGTCAGCCATCTCATTAAGATATTCACCAAACATTTATATGTTGTCAGTTAGTAAATTAGTCAAGGGTTTATTTAATAAACTGTTGATTTTTCCAAGTTCTAACACCCACTCGCTTTGCCCATTCTTTCCATAATTTTTCTAGCTCGCCGACCTTTCCGGGCATTAAATTTATCAAATCTTTCAATTCACTTCTGTCGACCTCCAGATCATATAATTCCCAGTTGTATTC
>JBARUM010000859.1:0-3232 GCA_049645725.1 Maribacter sp. | reverse complement strand
GGTAAATAATCATGCTTACTGTTTTCTCCACAAGAACTTGCTACGATTAGAAGGGCTAGTGTTATAATTCTTTTCATTTTGTGTTTCCAATTTACGATGAACAATCGCACAATTTTAGTTTTGTGCCCGGTTTTAGATTGTTACCACTAATACCGTTCCATTTTCGTAAATTTTCAATACTAATTCCAGGATATTTTCTGGAAATGGTCCAAAGTGAGTCTCCACTGCGTACTTCGTGCACCTTACTGTTACCCACAACTACCGTTCTTGTTGGTGTGCTTTTTGGTTCTACAGTTGTTTTTATATTTTTTCTTGGATAAATTGTTAATCGCTGCCCCACACTCAAATTGTTGCCTCTAAGCCCGTTCCATCTTTTGATTTGACTTACACCAACTCCATAGCGTTCCGCTATTTTACCAAGATAATCACCACTACGCACCTTGTAGCGGATTCTATCTTGTTCTGCCTGTTTTACCAACTGCGGTAAAGGGCTTTCCTTGCTTTTTAATTCTTTGTCAACATGGGCATAAATTGCATCTTCGTTCTGAACAAATTTCCCTATTAAGGACACAGGTAATCGTAAAACATTTGTTTTACCTTTTACATGAGGTATAACATTAAGCTTATACGAAGGATTGAGTATCTTTAATTCTTCCTTATCTATACCTACCAATTCCGAAATTTGGTCAAAGGTTATCAAGCTTTTAACATGAATAGTATCGGTTTCAAAATAAGCGCGTTCCGCTTTTTTTCCTTTCAATCCATGTTCCTCTGCATATTCAAAAATATACATTGTTGCCAAAAAGGCGGGGACATATCCCGCTGTTTCCCTTGGTAGGTTTCCTCTAATGTTCCAATAATTTTTATACCCTCCAGACCTTCTTATAGCCTTGTTCACATTTCCAGGTCCAGAATTGTAAGCTGCTAAAGCCAAATCCCAATCTTCATAAATTTTATACAGTCTATTCAGATACTTACAAGCTGCTTCTGTAGACTTTAAAGGATCACTACGTTCGTCCACATAGCTAGTAATATCCAACTTCATTTCACGACCGGTGCCATACATGAATTGCCATAAACCAGTAGCCCCTACGCGGGATCTGGCTCTAGGGTTCAATGCGGATTCTATTATGGCGAGGTATTTCATCTCCAAGGGGATATTATGATTATCCAGTTCCTGCTCAAACATTGGAAAGTAAAATTGACTCACCGTTAACATACGTTCCATTAAATCTCGTTTTCTGGTCAAAAAAGATTTAATAACGTTTTCTAATGATGTATTATAGGCTACATTGAAAGGTGTCTTTTGATTTAACCTGGCCAATCTTAATTTTAAGGTGTCCGAATTTAAATCCAATTCATAGGTTCCAATAGTATCCAAGTTGGACACTTCTTCATAGATTTCTTCGAATAATGGAGCGGCATCTGTAAGCTCCTTCATCCAAAGACTATCATATTTTGCGGCAAGTAGGTTGTCTTCTAGATTGTATTTATTGGATGCCTCTGATTTTAATAGTGCCAACACCACATCAGGCATCTCCTTAGGGGATTCCAATCGGCCTACTTGGCTCATACTTTTCTCATCTAAGATCAAGGTATCCAATAACACCTCTTTAACGGTTTCAACGGATCGGGTTTTTGTGGAATCAGAGTCAATTTCCTGTGCCAAAATGGAAAAAGGCACTAAGAAAAGTCCTAGTAGGTAAAAACAATGTAATATTAGCTTTTTCATAAAAGACGTAAATTTCAAAAGCGGGGCTAACGAAAATCGTACATTTTTTTGTGAGAATAAAATTTAATCTCTTAAAATGCCAAAAATATCGATATAACCCGTTTATCGATAACGCCCTTACTACGTTAATATTGCAGCAATTCCAGGTAGGGTTTTACCCTCAAGGCTTTCCAACATTGCACCTCCTCCAGTAGACACATAACTTACCTTGTCTTCAAAACCAAATTGCTTTACAGCGGCCACGGAATCTCCACCACCAACCAGTGAAAATGCTCCGTTTTGGGTTGCCTTGATAATAAAATTTCCCACAGCAATTGTGCCTTCGGCAAAATTTTCCATCTCAAAAACACCAACAGGTCCGTTCCACAGTATTGTTTTGGCCTGTAATACAACGGTTTTAAAGTTTTCCAAGGTCTTTGGCCCAGCGTCCAGTCCTTGCCAACCATCCGGAATTTTATCTACATCTACGATCTTTGTGTTTGCGTTGTTATTAAAATCGTCAGCAGCAAGAACATCCACAGGAATATGAACATTTACACCTTTTTCTTTGGCTTGTTTTAAAATATCCATCGCCAAATCCATCTTATCGTCTTCACAGATTGAATCTCCTACTTTTCCTCCTTGGGCTTTTATAAAAGTATAGGTCATACCGCCCCCAATAATCAAATCATCTACCTTGTCCAGAATATTCTCGATAATTGTAATTTTTGATGACACTTTTGCTCCGCCCAAAATAGCTAATACGGGCTTTTCTCCTGTTCGCATTACCTTTTCGATAGCTTCAATCTCCTTTGCCAATAAATACCCGAAACATTTGGCATCCGGAAAATATTTTGCCACTACCGTAGTAGAGGCATGTGCTCTATGGGCAGTTCCAAAAGCATCGTTTACATATATATCCCCTAATTTTGAAAGCTTCTCCGCAAAGGCCTCCTCTCCCTTTTCTTCCTCATTATGGTACCTAAGGTTTTCCAATAAGAGCACCTCCCCATTTTGGAGTTTGGCAACTGCGTTTTCAGCTTCTTCTCCAACACAATCTGGCGCGAACTTGACGGTTACTCCAATAACCTCCGATACCGCATTACATATATGCTTTAAAGATAAGTCCGGGATTCTCTCACCTTTGGGCCTACCTAAATGACTCATTAGAACAGCACTGCCTCCATCTTCTAAAACTTTAATTATAGTCGGTTTTGCAGCTTCTATTCTATTTGTATCTACTACCTCAAAATCTTTGCTTAAAGGAACATTGAAGTCTACCCTTATTAATGCTTTTTTGTTTTCAAAATTAAAGCTGTCCAGTACTTTCATCGGTTTTTACTTTTATGCATGGCAAATGTAAAGATTAAATGGGTTGCTGTAAAACGGTCTTTGTGTTAATTTATCACTATCGTTCTTAATTCTAAAATGGCTTAAAACGACTATCTTTGAATACATGTTGTTCAGCAATATTTTAGGGCTATCTCATATCAAGAACCATTTGGTTTCAAGCGCCAATGC
>JBARUM010000858.1:0-1525 GCA_049645725.1 Maribacter sp. | reverse complement strand
GTCCCCTTTTTTATTTAACCACCACATGTAACCGTAGTTAGCATTAGGTTTTGATGGAACAATGGCCTTCTTAATCCAATCTTCACTAATTATTTGCCCTTTTTTCCATTTTCCGTTATTCAAGAATAAAAGGCCAAACCGAGCCATATCTTCAGTATTTATAAAAAGTCCGGCACCAGAATGTCCTCCACCGGTTACCGACTTCATTTTTAAGCCATCTATCTCAGTCCAAGCATGGTCGTAACCATACCAGCGCCAAGTTGTTGAAGCTCCGATTTTATCCATAATATTTTCCTTGAGAACCAACGGCATTGGCTTACGCCATACATGGGTAAGGGCGTAAGCCAAAACGTTAACTCTAACGTCATTATATTCCATAACCGTTCCCGGTTCTTTGGGCAATTCAAACTTCCAATCATCGATATCACCATCTTTTGGCGGCCTGTCCGCCCAATCTTTGCCACCCCATAGTTCTCCTGACCAAGCAGAGTTTTGCTGTAGTAGATGTTCCCAAGTAATTTTTGAGTTATGGTTTCCATCAAAAGTTCCATCCCAGACATACTGTCCCACTCTATCATTCGTATGGGTAATAAGTCCATCGTCAACTGCCAAGCCTGCCATGGTACTTAAAAAGCTTTTGGTAACACTAAAGGTCATGTCCACACGTTCTGTATCTCCCCAATGGGCGACTATATGTCCATTTTTAAGTATCAAACCCGCTGGTCCTCCTCTCTTTTTGGTTGGTCCAAGTATTTTGTGGAAGGGCTCCCTTTCAAATCCTTTTAAGATGGCAATCCTTAAATCCCGAGAACCCGAATATTCGTTAGACTCTGCAAATGAAATAGCTTCCTGTAATCTTGAATTATCGATTTTAAAATCTTTTGGGGATTTATGTTCCCAAGTGGCGGCGCGCTCCGGAAAATAATACTCTTGGGACTGACCAATTAAGGTAAAGGAAAACAGAAAGAAAAGGGTTGTAAAAAATCTCATGAGTAATTTTATATTAGTACTGTAAGTTAATTAAATCACAACGCATTAACCAATCTGTCTGTTTGTCCTTTCCAATGTAATAGGGATGAGTTCCAAATTTAACAAATCCGTTCCGCTGATAAAACTGTATGGCCTTCACGTTATTTTCCCAAACACCTAACCATAAGAAACTTTTATTGGCGTCGAACGCTATAGTTTTAATTTTTTCCAATAGCCTTTCACCTATTCGTTTGCCTTGGAACTCGCTAAGCACATAAATACGTTCTAACTCCATACTAAAGCTCAACATTAAGTCCGTTTGCGCATCTTTTTCGTTTAACTTAAAATATGCTACTAGTATTTCTTCTTTATATACAAAGTAAAAAATGGTGTTCGGGTTCTTTAGTTCCCTGCTAATTTGCTCCAAGGCGAAAGCCTTGCTTATATATAAATTAAAATCCTCGGGGTCATTATCCTTTTCAAAAGCCTCGCAAAAAGTTCTTTTGGAAACCGCCGCCAGCTTTTGTAAATCTTCTTGTTTACACTTCTTGTATTC
>JBARUM010000857.1:0-3669 GCA_049645725.1 Maribacter sp. | reverse complement strand
GCATAAGAATAAGTCATTGGTCATAGAACGGTTTATGGATTTATTGAAAAAAGCACTGACCGTTGCGAAAAAAAGAAAGCCCAGTAAACCTTCCCGTTCTTCGATTGAAAAAAGATTACGTAGCAAGAAGATAATTTCCTTAAAGAAAAGGAATAGAGGCAATCCTGAAATTTAACCTACCCGATTTATCAGTTTTCCGATACCGTCAATGGAAATAATGATTTCATCCGCTATTTCTAAACTAAAATCGCTCGGAGGAATAATTCCCGTACCCGTCATTAATAGACTTCCGTCCGGGAAAGAACATTCTCGGTAAAGATACCCCACGATATCCGTTAATTTGCGTTTAATTTGGTCGATACCAATACTTTTATCAAAAATAGTATTTCCATTCCTATTAATTATCAGTTTAATACTGGTATTGTTGGGCAGCGGTTCATTGGACAAAAGTATACAAGGCCCAATTGCGGCACAACCATCGTAGGTCTTTGCCTGGGGCAGGTAAAGGGGGTTCTCCCCTTCAATACTTCTAGAACTCATATCATTACCAATAGTGTACCCAATGATTTTCCCGGAAGCAGTTATGACCAAAGTCAGTTCTGGTTCTGGAACGTTCCAATGAGAGTCTTTACGTATTCTCACCGTACCTCCATGACCTACCGTACGGTGAGCCGTAGCTTTAAAGAACAGTTCAGGTCTTTCTGCCTCGTATACCTTAGCATAGAAGTTACTACCGCCAGATTCCTTTGATTCTTCTTCCCTACCTAGCTTGCTGTTATAATATGTGACCCCACTGGCCCAAATTTCTTGACTTTCTACTGGAGGTCTCAACCCATGCTCAAGCAATGCCGTGACATCGCCAGCTTCATTTTTACTATTCAGTTTTGCTAAGGTATTGGCTATGATGTCATCATCATTAATAAAATTATCCCAAGTTTCGTGTGTCAAAAGATGGTATTTTGATTCCTGTTGAACTAAAACACCTCTTATGGTATGGTAAACTTTCATTAGCTCTAATTTTAGGTAAAAATGGAATAAAAAACAAACACGGCAATAGCCCCGGTGATACCCAAAACTCCGCTTCCTAAACTAAATAATCGATATCCAGTTTTCACGTTCATACCGCTCATTTGCGTAACCACCCAGAAAAAACTGTCATTGGCATGGGAGACCACGGCTGATCCAGCTCCTATTACGACAACGACCAAAGCTTTTTGAATTTCAGAATCAAATCCTAAGGAAGGCATCATAGGCATGATTATCGAAGCTGTGGTTACCAACGCCACCGTAGAGGAACCTTGGGCCGTTTTTAAAGCCGCTGCCAATACAAAAGGTAAAAAAATGCCCATATTATAATCGGTCAAAGTCTGTCCTAAAATTTCGGCGATACCCGAGTTTTGTAAAATTTTACCAAAAATTCCACCAGCACCCGTAATTAATATTATGGAAGCCGCATTCTGAATTGCCTTTCCGACCCAACCCGAAGAAGACAACATATCGTAATTTAGTTTTTTGGGTAAGAGAAGGCATAAGAAAATACCTATGAGTAGGGAGATGACCGGCTCACCAACAAAATTGATGAAATCAACAAATGCATTGGTATCTCCCATTTTAGCAGGATTCAAAACTGATTTTAGTACAATCAAGGTGATGGGAACAAGTATCGGTATCGAAGATTTGAGGGCACTTGGTCTGTTTTCAATTTCCTTCTCGGTTTCCAATACATCTTCCACATCGGGTTCAATAAATGTTCTTGAGGCATATTTGGTTGCGAATAGAATTCCTATGGTCAATGCAATGATACTGATAGGAAAGCCAAAAGCGATGACCAATCCTAAATCCGCTCCCAGAATACCGGCTGCGGCAATAGGCCCAGGAGTGGGCGGGACCATAGTATGAGAAGCCATCAGTCCCAAACCCAAAGCTATTGCGGGACCAGCAATTGAAATCTTAGCTTTTTTTGAAAGACTCTTGTTCAAGGGATGAAGCAACATAAATCCACTATCGGCAAAAACAGGTATGGATACGATATAACCGATAATACCCATGGCTGTAGGTACACGTTTTCTTCCAATTATTTTTAACACCTTTTCCGCTATGGCAAAAGCACCTCCCGTGTTTTCCAGAAAGGCCCCAATGATGACACCCAGTACGATTATCAATCCTATTTTGCCCAAAGTGCCCCCAAAACCATCGTTTATGGACAAGATAATCTCACTGTAAGGCATGCCAGCAAAAATTCCGTAACAGATAGATATGATAAAAAGTGCTAAAAAAGCGTGAATCTTTAGCTTGGTGGTCATTAAGATGATGGCCAATACGGCAATTAGCAAATAAAGTATTTCCATAATCTAGTGTAAATCACGTTCTACCTTCGACCCTGAACCTCCAACTAAAAAGTCGAGGTCAGCACCTTTATCCGCTTGTTCTACATGGTTTATGTACATTTTTACATAACCTCTGTCCGCCACAGGCTTAGGCGGTATCCATTCCTTTATTCTACGTTGCATCTCGTCATCTGAAATTTCCAGATGCAGCGTTCTCTTTTGCACATCCAATGAAATAAAATCGCCATTTTTTACAATAGCTAAAGCACCACCTATGGTAGACTCCGGAGAAACGTGCAAAACAACCGTTCCTGCGGCGGTACCGCTCATGCGACCATCAGATATACGGATCACATCGGTTATACCTTTCGCTAAAAGTTTTTTCGGAAGATCCACGTTCCCCACCTCGGGCATGCCTGGATATCCTTTCGGCCCAACACCTTTCAAGACTATGATACTGTTCTCGTCAATATCAAGATCGGGTTCATCGATGCATGCATGGTAGTCTTCCATACTTTCAAAAACAACGGCTTTACCCTTGTGTTTCATTAATTTGGGTGTAGCAGCTGAAGGTTTAATAACAGCTCCGTTTTCACATAGATTTCCCTTTAGAACAGCTATGCCTGCGCGCTCTTGAAAAGGTTTGGCCAAAGTAGCGATTACATGGCGATCATAGCATACTTCGTTCGCATAGTTCACAGTAATATCTTTCCCGTTAACAGTAACCGATTTTTGCAACAGGGGTTTTAGCTCTTTCATAACCACTGGCAATCCGCCTGCGTAAAAGAATTCTTCCATTAAATACTCCCCTGAAGGTTTTAAGTTGACCAATAACGGAACCCTGCTTCCAAGATTATCAAAATCTTCTAATTTTAAGTCCACCCCTATTCTACCTGCAATTGCTGTTAAATGAATAATAAGGTTAGTGGAGCCTCCAACGGCAGCGTTCGTAACAATGGCATTTTCAAAAGCCTTTCGTGTAAGGATTTTAGAAAGTTTTAAATTTTCCTTTACCATCTTCACAATCCGTCTACCGGATAACTGAGCAAATAATTTTTTTCTCGAATCTACGGCAGGGATAGAGGAAAAACCGGGTAGGGTCAACCCAAGCGCCTCACACATTGTTGCCATGGTAGATGCGGTACCCATGGTATTGCAATGCCCAATGCTTCGGGCTACACACACCTCTGCTTCCTTAATGTCAGAAGCGGAATATCCCGCTACTTCTTGACGCTCCTTTATCATCCAGTTCATGGAACCGGAACCTATTTTTTCTCCCCTAAATCGACCTGTCAACATAGGTCCACCTGGGACTACTATCGTAGGTAAATCTACGCTGCAG
>JBARUM010000856.1:0-6022 GCA_049645725.1 Maribacter sp. | reverse complement strand
ACCCAATGTTCCAAAAATTATTTGAGGCCCAACTATCTCTTGATCCTTCTGCAGATGCATACGTGTATGGAGGAACTTTAAAAATGAAAAATGGCGATTCTCAGGGAGCTTTAGAGGATTTTGATAAGGCCTTGAGCTTGGAAACAAATCAAGAGAAAAAATCTAAGATTGCATATAAAGTAGCGGTTATAAACAAAAGAAAAGGTAGCAAGTCTACTGCTCGGAGCTATGCGCAAAAGGCCATTGATGCCAATGCGGCCAATGGTAGGGCATATTTATTGATTGCCAATCTTTACGCAACAAGTGCAAATGACTGTGGTAGTACTCCTTTTGAGAAGCGTGCTATTTATTGGAAAGCTGCAGACATGGCAAGACAAGCTGGAAGAGTTGATCCATCTTTAAGTGGTTCTGCTAGCCAATCGGTAGCTAGTTATAGTGCTAAGGCTCCCTCTAAAACTGATATTTTTAATTCTGGAATGGCGGGAAAACAAATATCTTTTTCTTGTTGGGTTGGAGGTAGCGTAAAAGTTCCTAGCTTATAAAATGATAAGACATTTTTTTGATAGATCAAAAGGCATTGCCATGGTATTTTCCATTGCAATGCTTTTTTTTTCATGTAAGGACGGTTATAAGCGAGTGGGGGATGAAGCGCAAAAGAAAATATACCCTAAGGGAGTTGCAGAAGATTTTGTACTAACATATACTGAAACTCCAGAGAAGTTAGATGCTGAGGATACTGGCGCATCAAAGGTTCTAGGGGTTCTTTCCGCCCCCTTAAATAATGATTTTGATAATTTATTATTTCCGTATCAGACTTTTCCAAAAGGTTTGTTAATTGAAATTTTCAACGAAAATGATGAAAAGACCACTATTGAGGCTGACTATGGTATATATTATACCGCCACTACTTTGGTGGACCTTCAGGGTAATGTTGTTCTAAAGGGACATGATGGTAAAAAATTGGAGGCTCCGCAGATGTTTTATGACCGGTTAAATGAATGGGCTTTTACGCAGGAAAAATTTAAGTTTACGAATCCGGAAGACGGGACGGTCATGGACGGTGAAGGAATGGATATAAAAAAGGACCTCAGTTTTTTGAACGCACATAAAACCTACGGTTTAATGTTAATTAAAGAAGAACAAGATGATTAAAGTTTTGAAATACACGGAGTACTTGTACATCATTGTAGCCGTATTTTCTATTTATAGGATTTTTACGGATTGGAAGACAGATAGATCTATGGCGTATCTTTTCATATTTTTTGCGATAATATCTACTGCAATGTTCTTTTTTAGAAGGACGTATCGTAAAAAATTTGAGCAACGTAAAAAAAATGACAATAACAAATAACCGTGGAAAGCCCTAGCATTGTTATCGTTCTGTCTCTTATATTTTCCGCTTTTTTTTCAGGGATGGAAATCGCTTTTATTTCAGCCAATAAAATTCATATTGAGATAGAAAAAAAGCAGGAAGGATTTTTGGCGAAAGTACTTACCAGACTTACCAAAAAGCCATCAAAGTTTATTGCCACGATGTTAATTGGTAATAATATTGCTCTGGTGGTGTATGGTCTTTTTATGGGGGAAATCCTAATGGATTGGTTTTCCAACATGAATTATAGCAATGTTTTTTTACGATTGTTGTTTAGCGAGTTCAGCTTACTGACCCAAACCGTTATATCCACATTCGTTATTTTAATAACTGCGGAGTTTTTACCAAAGGTGCTTTTTCAGATTTACGCTAATAGTCTATTAAAATTATTGGCCATTCCTGCTTATCTTTTTTATGCACTGTTCTCTTTCGTTTCCGATTTTATAATTTGGATTTCCGATTTTATTCTTAAACACGTCTTTAGAACCTCAGGCGATGAGGTGCAATTGGCTTTTAGTAAAATAGAACTTGGAGATTATATTACGGAGCAGATGGAAACGGTTGAGAAAGAAGATGAAGTAGATTCCGAAATACAGATATTCCAGAACGCATTAGAATTTGCTGCGGTAAAAGCTCGTGAGGTTATGATTCCGAGAACGGAGATCACTGCTGTTGAGATGCACGAGACCCCAAAGAACCTTGCAAAACTTTTTACGGAAACCGGTTTTTCTAAAATTTTGGTCTACAATGACACCGTTGACAATATTATAGGGTATATACATTCCTATGAGCTTTTTAAAAAACCCAAAACAATAAAAAGCATATTGCTACCTGTAGAATTTGTTCCGGAGACAATGCTGATTCAGGATATTTTGAATGTTCTCATAAAAAAAAGGAAGAGTATGGCCGTTGTTTTAGATGAATATGGCGGAACCTCTGGTTTAATGACGGTTGAAGATATTGTAGAGGAGCTTTTTGGGGAGATAGAGGACGAACATGATAGTACTGATCTAAAAGAGGAGCAAATAGATGAATCCCATTATCTGTTTTCTGCAAGGTTGGAGGTAGATTATATCAATGAAAATTACAAATTAAATTTACCAACCACAGATGATTATGAAACTTTAGGAGGCATGTTGGTACATCAAATGGGTGAGATTCCGGAAAAGGAATCGGAAATTACTTTAGAGGGTTTTAAGTTTACAGTTCTGGAGGTTTCCAACACTAAAATCGATTTGGTTTCATTAGAGGTTTTATCCGAAGATTAACTCCTTTTTAATCACTTTTCGCACCAGTTTTAGTTTTTATTATTTCAATTAAAAATGGTAATTTCGCCAACTGATTTAATTATACCATAAGATGGCAGTTTTAGAAAATATAAGAAAACGAACCACGGTGCTAATCTTGATTATAGGTTTAGCTCTTTTTGCATTTGTAATTTCTGGTGTTTTTACCAGCAGTAACTTTGGTGGAGAAAAAGTAGGTTCTTCCGTTGCAGAAATCAACGGAAACGAAATTTCGATTGATGAATTTAGACAAAAGGTGGAAGCGGCTTCTAGAAGAGTTGGCCCTACCGTGTCTTCCATGCAGTTAACAAACCAAGTTTGGGAAAGAGAAGTAAGAAGTGCCATTTTAGGTGAGCAGTTTGAGGAATTGGGTATTGGAATAGAGCAAGATCAGATTATAGACTTCCTAAAAACTACTGGTTACGCTCAAAATCCGGAATTTCAAAATGAAAATGGAATCTTTGACCCTAATCGTTTTAGACAAACCGTTGCGGACTGGAAAGTAAATAATCCGCCCCAATATGATGCATGGTTGCAAACGGAAGAGGAAATTATTCAACTGGCCAAGGAGCAAACCTATTTTAATCTTATTAAAGCTGGTGTTGGAGCTACTTTAAAAGAAGGAGAATTGGATTACAAGTTGGCTAACGAAAAAATGGACATTAAATACGTTCGGGTTCCTTATACTTCCATAGCCGATAGTACCATTACGGTGACTAAAAGTGAAATTTCCGACTATGTGAGTAAACACAAGGAGGACTTTAAACAAGAGCCTGCAAGGGATATACAATATGTTTATTTTGAAGAGAAACCTTCTGCTGCAGACGATATAGCGGTAAAGGAGGAAATTACAAAACTATTGGAGGATACAGTTGAATATAATGCTCAAACCGATAGAAACGATACCTTAAGAGGTTTTAGGAATACAACAAATATGGTTGCTTTTTTAGATAGAAATTCAGACGTAAAGTTTGATACCATATTTAAGGCTAAAAAAGACTTATCACCGAGTGTTGCCGATACGTTGATGTCTTTGAGCGTTGGAGAAATATATGGTCCTTATAAAGAAGGAGGTTCCTATAAGATTTCTAAAATGATGGACAGAAAACCTAACGGCTCCGTAAAGTCTAGCCATATTCTCTTAACCTATGAAGGCGCAACAAGAGCTAATCCTGAAATTAAGAGAACTAAAGAGGAGGCTGAAGCCAAGGCAAATGAATTATTGAAAGAAGCTAAAAAAACAGGAGTTATATTTTCGGAGCTGGCCAGAGAAAATTCAGATGGGCCTTCTGCCCCTAACGGAGGGGATTTAGGTTATTTTCAAAAAGGGGTAATGGTTCCAAAGTTTAATGATTTTGCATTTGGCAATCCTGTTGGTACTATTGGATTGGTGGAGACGGATTTTGGTTTTCATGTCATTAAGATAGATGATAAGGAGGATGTAGTTCAGTTAGCTACCTTATCTAGGGAGATTGTACCATCTGATGAAACGATTAACACATTGTTCGCGGATGCTACAAAATATGAAATGGAAACTATTGAGAACGAAAGTTCATTTTCTGAAATAGCCAAGAAGAGTGAGTATACAGTACGACCAGTAAATAAACTAAAGCAGTTGGATGAGAATTTACCAGGTTTAGGAACACAGCGTAACATTGTACAGTGGTCTTTTAATAATGATACCGAAGTTGGTGACATTAAAAGGTTCAATATTAATAACGGGTATGCAGTGGTGCAACTCACTGGAAGTTATAAGGAAGGTCTTATGAGTCCAGAAGATGCCTCGGCAAGAGTTTTACCAATCATTAGAAAAGAACGTAAAGCAGCACAGATAATAGCTTCAAATAAAGGTAAAACAATGGATGCTATTGCAAAAGATAATAATACCAGTGTTTCTACTGCATCCGCATTAACTGTAAAATCACCAACCATACCTGGGGCTGGGAGTGAACCTGTAGTGGTGGGTACGGCCTATGGTATGAAAGAGGGCGAAACTTCTGGTCTGATTGAGGGAGGCACTGGAGTTTTTATGATTCAAATAGTGAAACGGACTGAAGCGCCCAAATTGGACAATTATAGTACATATGCGAATACACTTAAAAGCAATGCGGCCAATAGTGTGAATAACGCAGTATATAACGCTTTAAAAGAAGCTTCTGAAATTAAGGATAAAAGAGCAACATTCTACTAGCAAATGAATCATAGTAAGAACGTAAAAACAAAAGCCTCTGAAAAGAGGCTTTTGTTTTATAATATCATTTTTGAGTAGGGAATCACGATGTCAAATCCCCGTTCCTTAAAATAGGCAGGGGTTTCTTTAGTGCCAGTGGCCAAGATAAAATCTCCACCCCATGCCCCCAGACTTTTTACAACTCCATTATAATCAGGAAATAAGCGTTCACGAATAGGTTCAAGTCCAATAGCTTTGGAAATTAATTTTTCATGATGCTCAAGTAATTGTTCAAATTCGTTTAATGAACTGCTTGTCAAGAGTTTTTCTGTAACTCTTGATATCTTATTGATAAAATTCTCTTTATCAAAGTTCAGATTGGAATAGTAGTGGATAGCATCTCGGCTATTTTGTTTTCGGTTCAAATGAATAAAATATAATTTGCTACTAAAGGAAGGAGTAAAGTTTACCTCCTTTACAATAGGCAGGGATTTACTCATCTGATATAGTATGGGAAGTTTGTGTTGAGCGCATGCAATGTCATAACCACTACCTCCAAAGGTAGCGTCCAATAGCCTGTAGGCACTGACCTTAGCCCATTTTGCAATGTTATTCAATAAAGTGGAAGAAGACCCTAACCCCCAATCTCTCGGAAATGTCAGTTGCGCTTCAACCTGGTATCCATCGGTATTGTATAAAAATGCAGGATTCAATCGTTTTGCTTCCGCCAAAATTTGGACCAACCTTTTGGAGATTTCTGTATCGTTGGTTTCAATCACCTTAAATGGACTTAACGTGTACTGCGCTTCAAACCAAACATTGGATTCATCATCTAAACTTTTCCAATGCAACACTCCGGAGTTGCTTTCTTGAACTTGTAAATGCTGGCCAAACTTTGTGGGTAATCCCAGACCTAAGGCCCCATCTAAAATGGCATATTCACCTGTCAGTAATACTTTTCCATTACTATAGAAATCTTGAATCATTATTGGTTCCTTAAATTTTCCAACAAATTTTCAACTTTTCTGTGCGATACCGTATGTGTCTTAAAATGCTCAATAGCTAAGTTTTTTTCTTCATCGGTGGCTTCCTGTTGGTTTAAAATATTCATTAGATGCATTTTCATATGTCCTTTTTGTATTCCTGTAGTCACTAAGGAGCTTACGGCTGCAAAGTTTTGAGCCAATCCCGCAA
>JBARUM010000855.1:0-4491 GCA_049645725.1 Maribacter sp. | reverse complement strand
AGTGTAAACCTGGATAATGACTACGGCAACATTATATTGGACCGTGTGGATGGCCATGCCAAGATAAGCTGCGATTATGGAAGACTTGAAATTGGGGAATTACGCGGCAGGAACAATAAGCTAAACTTTGACTATACTTCCAAGTCTACTATTGGCTACATTAATAGCGGAGAGATTAGGGCTGATTATTCCGGTTTTACTATTGAAAAAGCGGGTGACTTAATTGTGAACGCAGACTATACCAATGCGACCATAGGAAAAATGGCAAACTTGGATTATACCAGCGATTATGGTAATATGGAAGTTGGCGAAGCGAACAATGTTAAAGGAAACGGGGATTACATTACCATCAAATTGGGAACCGTTCACGGTAACATAAACATTGTTGCCGATTATGGGTCCATTCGAATAGATGAACTTGCGCCAGATGCAGGAAATGTTTCCATAAGAACCGATTATACAGGAATAAAAATTGGATATAATTCACAATACCATTTCAACTTTAATATCACGACGGATTACGCCGGGGTGAATGGAAAAGAAGATTTTGAAATGAATATTAGTACGGAAAAATCATCTTCAAAACACTACGAAGGTTATTATGGTAGCAAAGGAAGTGGAAATATGATTACCCTAAGCAGTGACTACGGAGGAATTAGTTTCATCAAAAAATAACAATCAAAAAACAACAAAATGAAAAATTTAGGAGCCTTAACACTAGTACTATTATTTTCAGTTTCCTGCTCTGCGCAGTGGGGAAAAAAGATTAAAGGAAATGGCGAAAAAACCACTATTGAACGTTCTACTGGAGACTACGATGTCATAGCGGTATCAGGTTGGTTTGACGTTGACTTAGTAGATGGCCAAGAAGGAAAATTGACCATAGAAGGAGAATCCAATTTATTAGAGTATATAAAGACCGAGGTTAAAGATGGTAAATTGGTCATTAAAACAGAAAAAGGAATAAACCTTAAACCGTCCAATTGGAATGGTAGTATCAGAATAACAGTGCCCGTGGAAAGCATAAATTCCATTGCCTTGTCCGGTTCTGGCGACATCGTTGGCAAAAAAACGATTAAAACCGATAGACTAAGTACGACCATGTCAGGTTCTGGTGACATTACCTTAGATGTAGATGCAAGTTCTGTAGAAGCAAGTATGTCCGGTTCTGGAGATATTACCTTCAGTGGTAGAACTTCAGATTTTGCTGCTACAATTTCTGGAAGCGGTGATATTAAAGCATTTGAAATGGAAGCAGATAATGTAGATGCCACGGTTTCTGGTTCAGCCGATATTAAGGTTACTGCCAAAAAAATGCTTAAAGCACGAGTTTCTGGGTCCGGTGATATTACCTATAAAGGAAACCCTGATAAACTAGATACTAAAACTTCAGGTTCTGGAGATATATCAAAAGGATAATAATCAAAATTACGAACAATCAATAACTGGGAAAGCCTCTTTTAAAGAGGCTTTTTTATTTCCTTAACTCGAAGCAATAACAACATACCTATGAGAAAAAACAAACCCAAAAAAATGATTGCATTTCGCATACTACCTGTGAATTGGGCTACAAAGCCATATAAGAAAGTTCCAATAACTATTCCTATTTTTTCAGCAACATCATAAAAACTAAAGAATGAAGTGGTATCAGTTGTGTCTGGTAAAAACTTGGAATATGTTGACCTGGAAAGAGCTTGTATTCCTCCCATAACTACACCTACACACCCAGCGGCAATATAAAAATCTGTTGGGGTAATTACAAAATAGGCGTAAACACATATAATTATCCACAACCCATTTACTACGATTAAAGTTTTAACGTTACCGAAATTCTTAGAAGCCCAAGCGGTTACGGTTGCCCCGCCAATGGCTACCAGTTGAATTACCAAAATACTGATAATAAGTCCGGTGGTTCGTTCGCTATCAGTACCCCAGGTTATTTCTTCCTCTCCAAAATATGTTGCAATAAGCATAACCGTTTGTACTGCCATGCTATAAACAAAAAAGGCTGCAAGGTATCTTTTAAGCTTTATTTCCTTACCAAGCTGTAACCAAACAGTTCTTAGTTCCTTAAACCCGTTCAGAATAACATTTTTACGCTCACCATCTTTCTTATAACCTTTGGGTAGATGATAAAAAGAATATTGAGCAAAAACAATCCACCAAATACCAACCGAAAGGAATGAGTATTTCATAGCTTTTATTTCGGCAACACCAGATTCATCGGTAGTAATACCAAAAACTTCAGGCTTCATTACCATGGCCAGGTTAAAAAGCAATAAGATAACACTGCCTATGTATCCCATAGAAAAACCCTTTGCGCTTATCCTATCCTGTTGCTCAGGAAATGCCACATCTGGTAAATATGAATTGTTAATTGCAAAACTGACCCAAAAACCTACCAGACCAAAAAAATAACAAAGCAAACCAAAATAAATATTCTCTAAAGAGAACCAATATAGACCCATACATGAAGTACCCCCCAAATAGCAGAAAAACTGCATGAAAATCTTTTTGTTACCTAAATAATCAGCAACTCCAGAAATCAATGGCGTAATAATGGCAATGAACACAAATGCCAAAGAAGTAGTATAACTAATTAAAGGAGCCCTAGCTATTTCACCTCCAAAAACAGATACTTTTTCAATTTCCGAAACCCGGAACAAAGCCCCATAGAAGATAGGGAAAATTGCAGAGGCTATGACCAAGCTATATACAGAGTTCGCCCAATCGTAGAAGGCCCATGCATTCAATAACTTTTTACTACCCTTAAGCGCAAGTACTTTGATCATACATCAAAATTAAAGCCGTACACCAAGTGGTATGCGGCTTTTAAGATACGATTATTACTAAATAAATTTTATTGAAATTTGGTCACCCCAAATTTTTCAGCCTCAGCTTTTGCTTCGGGAGCCCAAACCGTTAGATTGTTTATACGTGTATCGTTAGAAGGGTGTGTACTCATAAATTCCGGTGGAGCCTCTCCTCCGCTATTTGCTTTCATACGTTTCCATAACTCTGCCGCTTCATAAGGATCATAACCCGCAATTGCCATGATCTGAAGTCCAATACGATCTGCTTCGGTCTCATGACTACGGCTAAAGGGTAACATAAGCCCTACCTGTGATCCAATACCATATGCTTGGTTGAACATATTTCTCTTTTGCGGGTCTTTTATGGCAACGTTACCCGCTACCGCACCTATCTGTTGCAATGTGCCGGCACTCATGCGTTGTGCCCCATGATCTGCCAAAGCATGTGCTACCTCATGGCCCATAACAACGGCCACTCCAGTTTCAGTTTGAGTGATGGGAAGAATACCGGTATAGAAAACAATTTTACCCCCTGGCATGCACCAAGCATTAACTGTCTCATCTTCTACAAGATTATACTCCCATTTATAATCACTAAGATAGCCAGGATACCCGTTAGCAGAAAGCCACCTTTCGGCAGCAGAGGATATACGCTGACCGGTTCTGGTAATCATATTAGCATCCGCAGTGCCTTTTATTACTTTGTTTTCTCCTAAAAACTGATCGTATTGAGCAAAAGCCATAGGGAAAACTTGACTGTTGGGATAAAAATTTAATGTTTTTTGTCCGGTGAAAGGATTCGTTTTACACGCCGAAACCCCTATAAAAAATGCGATTATTAAAAATGTCTTTTTCATTTTAAGTAGTGTTTAGGCTGGAAAATTACAAAATAATTATTTTGCCATTATATGCAAAACGGTAAAGTTTTTGTCAATATGCAAGCTGTTATCCCCATTTGGCCTTACAGATTTTAGGGATATTTCCTCATTGTCAACCTGTATTTTTCCAATTTTAAAAGGCAACCCATGGAAATTGAACTTCAAAATCTCATATTCGGTAACATAAGAGCCATCTTTGAACTGTTGTATCGTAAGTGATTTTTCCTTCCCCGTCAATTTAAAATTACGAAGCGAAAATCGTCCCTTCTTATAATCATAACCGTCCTGAGCATCTTCATAGACTTCTGAAGTTTCTATCCCTAACTTAAAATAAGTATCCAAAATAAGCTCCTCTATTTCTACTTCGCCAATGTACTGCTGAATTGGATATTTTGGTATTATAGCTCCCTCTTTAATATAAATCGGTAACTTGTCCAGTTCGGCGGACACCCATTTCTCCTTACCGCCTGTTACAGTCTCATCAGTCCAATAATCATACCATTCCCCTCTAGGGATGTACATTCTGCGTCCTTGAGAGTTTGGTTCTTGAATAGGGCAAACTAAAATTTGCTCCCCAAAAATAAACTCATCTGTTCTAAAATGGGTCTGTGTATCCTCTTGGTCAAAAAGTACCAAGGCCTGTAACATGGGCTTCTGCTCCTTACTATACTTATAAAACATAGTATATAGGTAAGGCATTAGTTGATATCTTATCTCAATAAATTTCCTTACAATATCCGTTATTTCCGTTCCAAAGGACCAAGGTTCCTGATCTCCATGATCCCCACTGGAATGTACTC
>JBARUM010000854.1:0-2053 GCA_049645725.1 Maribacter sp. | reverse complement strand
CGATTATACCCAATGGTGCAATGGCCAATGGAAATATTATAAATTACACGGCAGAAGGTAAGATGAGGGTAGATACTTCTGTTGGTGTTGATTATGGTTCTGATCTTAAGAAAACAAAAGAAGTATTGTTAGCCATGTTAAAAGCTAATCCTAAAGTATTACAGAATCCAGCTCCCTCGGTTAATGTGGAAGCTTTGGCGGATAGCTCAGTTAACCTTGCCGTAAGGCCCTATTGCAAACCTGAGGAGTATTGGGACGTTTATTTTGGAACGATTGAAGGAACAAAAGAAGCTCTTGATAAAGCGGGAATTGAAATTCCTTACCCGCACGAGGTACAGATTAACAAGTAAAAAGAACTCTTATTCTCAAAAGTTGAAAGACCGTTATTAAGCGGTCTTTTTCCATTTTGGGGCTGTCTTTTCTAAATACCTGTGTAATTACTAGGGGTAATCTGTTTTAATTCCGTTTTAATAGCTGCTGAGACTTCAAGGGTATCAATAAAGTTTGAAATTGATGTCCGATTTATTTTTTCGTTCGTACGCGTTAACCCTTTTAACGCTTCGTAGGGATTAGAATATCCCTCACGTCTCAAAATCGTCTGTATGGCTTCAGCCACTACCGCCCAGTTATTCTCCAAATCCTGCTCAAACTTTCCTTTATTTAAAAGTAATTTATTTAATCCCTTTAGCGTGGAAAGAAAGGCAATAATTGTGTGTGCGAAAGGCACTCCAACGTTTCTTAGGACCGTACTATCCGTTAGGTCACGCTGTAACCGTGATACAGGAAGTTTGGCCGATAAGTGTTCAAGTAATGCATTGGCAATACCTATATTCCCTTCTGAATTTTCAAAGTCAATTGGGTTTACTTTATGAGGCATGGCAGATGAACCAACTTCTCCGGCTTTTATTTTTTGCTTGAAATAATCCATGGAAACATAAGTCCAAAAATCCCTATCTAAGTCAAGAATAATAGTATTAATACGTTTTAGGGTATCAAATAAGGCGGCCATGTGGTCATAGTGCTCAATCTGAGTAGTTGGGAATGAATGTTGTAGGCCCAATTTTTCTTGTACGAACGAAGAACCAAAGCTTTTCCAGTCTATTTTTGGGTAAGCTACTTTATGTGCATTAAAATTTCCTGTTGCGCCGCCAAATTTTGCTGCACTGGGAATATCGTTCAGAAGATTAAACTGCTCTTTTAGTCGTACTACAAAAACCTCAATTTCTTTACCCAATCTTGTTGGAGATGCAGGTTGGCCATGTGTTCTAGCTAACATAGGAATAGCCGACCATTCTTTAGAAAGTTCTTCTAGTTTTTTTAGTACCTCAAGGTAATGGGGAACATAAATATCGTTCATCGCCTCCTTAATAGATAAGGGAACGGCCGTATTGTTAATATCTTGAGAGGTTAGGCCAAAGTGTATAAACTCTTTAAAGGTTGACAAACCTAGTTTATCAAATGCCTTTTTAATAAAATATTCAACAGCTTTTACGTCGTGGTTGGTAGTCTTTTCAATTTCTTTGATCTCCTCTGCATCGGCCGAATCAAAGTTTTGATAGATTTCACGTAGCGCCTTAAATTTTGATTGGTCAAAATTGGAAAGCTGAGGTAATGGTATTTCGCAAAGGGCAATGAAATATTCAATTTCTACCCTAACACGATATTTTATCAGAGCTTCTTCCGAGAAATAATTGGCTAATTTTTCTGTTTTATTTCTATACCGCCCATCAATGGGAGAAATGGCATTTAATGCGTCTAAGGACATATGGTTGGAATTGGATAAATTAAGTGTTTCAAAGATATCTATAAGTAAAAGAGTTTAAAAGTAAATATACGTCAGATTGACAAGTTTATTTCTTATTTATTTTTGCCAAAGTCATTCTAGCACGAGCCTTATATGCGGCACTTCCAGAGGCATAATTTTGCTCGAGTACCAGTTTTAATTCGGGGTGTATCCAATCAAATTTTCTTCCTAGAAACAAAAGGCAAGTCATACTATATGCTTTCGCAGCCACTTTATGATTACCGATCAGCCAATCAAAACATGCAACGG
>JBARUM010000853.1:0-2060 GCA_049645725.1 Maribacter sp. | reverse complement strand
ATACTACGCTTTCTCAGTATCCAAAACCTCTTTGATACTATTCTTCAAATAATAGCCCCCCGTTTTTTTACTTCCTTTATAATCAAGATAATCTTGCAATCGCTTAAGATCGGATAGTATAGTTCGTTCCGAAACCTCGAAATTTTCCTGAAGCTCAACTGCTTTGATACCGGGTTTGTTATAAATTTTGGATACTATTAAAACAAGACGTTCTTTTACTCCCCCAGCCACTCCTTCAACTGCGCTCTCTATTATTCTTTCAATTCCTTGGACGTCTGCTATTGCAGCATTAACCACGGTAGGAGTTGGTATTATAGTCTTAAACGTCGCCCCTTCAATAAACTTAGGGTTGTCCTTACCAGAATAGGCTTTGATATACTTGTTTACATTCAAAATACCTGAGCCCAATTCATCGAATCTGCCCAATTGCATAAAGAACTTAGCTATTGATGGATTTTTTGGAAACGGTGAAAAATTTGCCGGCGATAAAATACCTTTGCCATGTGGATTGTTCGCATTCTCGGTTTCGACCCTATCTTTATAAATAATGAAAGTGGTGGGCTGTGCGTTAGTATATTCCCGATGCACTATCATGTTCACGATGATTTCCCTGAAAATAATACCTCGTAAGCTTCTTCGTTGTGTGCCTTCCAAATAAAAGGGATCCGAAAGATGTTTGGCAACAAAATCCATCAATTCGTCGTACGCATCAATTAGATTGGTGGTACAGTACAACCGATCGTCAAAACGCTCAACATTACCCTTGCGCACCAAGGCATCGATTTTGTAATGTGGTAAAATTTGCTGTATGGTTTCATCTTTGCCAAACAACAATACGGCCGCCAAAGTGTACCCTTCTTGCCCAGAGGCGTAGTCTTTTTTCCAAAGACCTGCCTTTTGCATTAATTGTTCGTCTGAAAGTGATAACCATGGATGGTTTCGATTATAGCCTTGAATCAAATTCCTTGCTCTAGTGAATAATTCCGGATTAAAATCAGATAGCCTCACAAACGGGTAAATCGTACCCTCGGAATAATGGTTGCGTTTTCTATTATAGATATCCGCTATCAATTGCGGCTCGCCGACCTTAAAATCCCCATCACTACTTCTATCATAAATATGACCTGCGCTTTTGTGCATTTGGGAACTTGCTGGCACTTGGATATGAACTACGGTTTCATCCCCTATTTCATATTCTTGGGGGAAAAGAATAAACGGAGGATCTAACTTGTTGGGATTGTTGGAAAGCGAAACCAAATTGCTCTTGAGTTTTTCGACCTTCATTTTATCGACTCCAGTCACAACGCCCTTATCATCTACACCAAGAACAATATCTCCGCCGTCTCTGTTGAGCATGGCGCAAATAGATTCGAATAGGTTGCCGGGCAGATTTGACCGTGATTCCTTAAATTCGGTTCTAATGCCTTCGCCCTTAGCTATGATATGTTTTAGACGTTCAATGAGCATTTTGTAATTAAAGTGTGAGTCACAAAACTAGGTATAAATTATTGTTGTGGCTACTTCAATATTGTGTGAAGCCATTAAAAAAGAGCAGTTGCTTATAATGATTTCTTGTTGGATTTTTCCTGCAATCGAAAAATCGCCCTATTTTAGAACACTAAACCTGACTACCGACCATTAATGATTTTTAACGAAGACTCCAGAATAAAAGTGGCAGTATTGTCCGATCACCATCGCATAAGATATAACTACTTTCCTCTTTGGGATACAGAGGGGAATAAATTTTGTCCGACCACTTTATTCTCAAGACTTATGGCATTGCCTAACTCTAAAAATCAACTTAGAGAGGCAATTGAACTCAATTAAATTATTTTTCAAACAAATGAACTTCACTGAAATCAGAAAGGCACTTAATCCGGCATATCGAAAACACAAGCCGTTACGCAAGGAAGTAAACGCCTTTATTGAGAATTTAGACGAATGTTTGAAAACGATTAAATATGGCGATGAACAAAATGAAAGTGAAGAACATTTAAAGGAACCCATAAGAAGCTTTCTTAAGAAAACCTTTTATCAAGACCATTTAATAAATACTAAAG
>JBARUM010000852.1:0-2594 GCA_049645725.1 Maribacter sp. | reverse complement strand
AACCCAATGTATGATGGGAACTGAAAATATTCTAGTTGATTACCATCTCCAAAACCAAGCTCAATTACTGTTTTGATATTGTTTTTAGATACAAAATCATTTATAATCTCTCCTTTAAATTCCGCCAATTTATTGTAAGATCCAGCTCCTGAGTTTCCCCCTTTCTGGTAACGGTCTGCCCAATATTCACGGGAATTAGTGAAGCTTTTTTTAGGTGGAAATATTTTATTCTTTATCAAGATAGCTATTGGTCCTATTAACGGAATCCGTTCAATTAATTTTATCATCCTTAAATTTAACTCTTTATAATCTTTATAATCTTTAGCTAAGTAGAGTTTCAATACTTCCACAAGCTCATTACAGATTCCATTCATCGATTGCTACTGAACAGAGTTCAGCAATTGTAACGAAGTTCGCTATTCCTAAATTCATTTCAAGAGTTCTTCAAATAGCTTGTTAGAGAGTTTTGAACAACAAACCTAATCAGGTATTTTTAAAGTTTTTCATACTCCGTTCTAAAATCATTGAACATAGACTTAACAATTTGTTTCGGGTCGCCATCGGTCAAACTTTCGAAAGAAATGTAACCCGTATAATTTGCGTCCTTTAGTATTCTGGCAATCTTTTTCATATCAACAGGTTCCGCAACCCCATTAACATAAACCAGCTCTTTTATAAACCAGTAACTTGCGTAGGGTGCCAATTTTTGAATTTCATTATAGGGGTCTCCTATTCTTAAACTACCAATATCCAAAATTAATCCAAACCATTCCGAATCCACTCTTTCTAAAATATCGATAACTTCATCAGCCTCGTACAAAAAATCGTTATGATGTTGCATGGCTACAATAACCCCTGTTTCTTCAGCGTATTTAGCACATTCTTCAAAGTCGGACACCATCCATTTTTTAACCTCGTCTTTGGAATACCCCTCGTATTTTCCTGTTCCTGCAAAGATTCGCATAATGGATGCTCCAAGTTTTGATGACACCTGTAACCAATTTTTTATCAATTCAATATCTAACTCCCTTGAAGTTTTATCGGGGTTCACGAAGTTGTTCTTAACCCCAGTCCATGAAATGTTCAGCCCTAATTGTAATGCTTTCTTTTTTAACTGGAATAGTGCTTTGTCATCTGGGATTTGAGGGTAATCAGCAAAATAATATCCCGTTAAATCAACTGCGTTTAGACCAAGGTCAGCAGCAAACTCCATCATATCATAAAATGTCATTTCACCACTCCTAAGCAAGGAATTAAAGGTGAATGCGTTTACGCTGTATTGCAATCTGGAAGCAGTTAAGGGTTTTATTAATGGGCTTGCAAGGAGGTTATGGGAACTTACCAAGAAGGGTGCGAATGCCAAGCTGCGTATTACATTTCTTCTTTTTTTATCCATACGTCAATCAATTTTTGGGTGTTATGTAAGTAACACCTAATTCAGAGCTTAGGGGAGTTTTAATACTTTGGCCAACAAACCAAAAGTTGTACATATTGCTCGCTACTTAACCAAGCTCGGAAACTTTTAACAAAATTCGTCCATTCCAAATTTAAGACAAGATTTCTCTAATTAAATAGTCATAAAGCTTTTAACACCTATTATCGTGGCAAACAAGGGCTTATTCGAACAAATCTGAAGATAAATATCGGTCTCCACGGTCACAAACAATAGAGACTATGACCCCATGTTCAAGTTGCGATGCAAGCTTTAAGGCCACCGTAGAGGCCCCGCCGCTGCTCATCCCCGAAAAAATACCTTCTTCCTTTGCTAGACGCTTAGCCATAGTCCTAGCCTCCGCCTCACTAACTTCCATTACGGTATCCACCTTTTTTGCATCAAATATTTTGGGCAAGTATTCCTTGGGCCATTTACGTATTCCTGGAATTTTAGAATTATCCGTAGGTTGTACGCCTATAATTTGAACTTTCGGATTTTGCTCTTTCAGATAAGTAGAAGTGCCCATAATAGTACCTGTGGTTCCCATGGAAGATACAAAATGCGTTACTTTACCCTCTGTATCCTTCCAAATTTCGGGTCCCGTACTTTTATAATGGGCTTTCCAATTATCGTCGTTGGCAAACTGGTTCAACATTACGAAACCTTCTTTGTCAACCTTGTTTTCTGCATAGTCCCGTGCTCCTTCAATACCAACCTCAGCTGAAGTTAGCGTTACTTTAGCACCATAAGCCCGCATGGTCTGCACGCGCTCCTTAGTTGAGTTTTCGGGCATTACCAGTTCAATATCCAAATTATAAATTCCTGCGATCATTGCCAAGGCAATACCTGTGTTGCCACTAGTAGCTTCTATTAATCTATCCGAAGATTTAATACGCCCGGTTTCCAGACCATTTTTAATCATATTAAAGGCCGCCCTGTCCTTAACGCTACCACCCGGATTATGACCTTCCATCTTAAAGAAAAGTTTTACGTTAGGATTAGTGTTTAAAACCCTAGATTCTATCAAAGGAGTGTTTCCTATTAAATCCAAAATACTATTAGACATTTGGAAAGGTTTTAATTCTTATTTCTGGAGTATGGTATACCGTAGAGTGGGGTGGAACCGAATCTGTTAACCATGCATTTCCCCCAATGATAC
>JBARUM010000851.1:0-1788 GCA_049645725.1 Maribacter sp. | reverse complement strand
CTATTGTCCTTTTCTACTGGGAATAAAAAGCGTTCATTATTAGTATTATAATCCCCGTATGGCGATGTACCATAAGTTCTTGAAAATCCAGTATTAATGCTAACCACCCTTAGGCTTGGATACATTTCTGTGGCTGTAGCCCAATTGGTCTCCAGTAACTGATACAGTTCCGCAGGTGTTCCTATAAGCTCTCCATTCACAGATTCATTCAATATTTGGGACCAATTGCTATTAGTCTGCCTATCAAAAGG
This sequence comes from Maribacter sp., assembly GCA_049645725.1. GTDB lineage: Bacteria > Bacteroidota > Bacteroidia > Flavobacteriales > Flavobacteriaceae > Maribacter. The sequence goes on along the minus strand of JBARUM010000851.1, from coordinate 1,537 downwards.
TATCAAATTGGTATTATAAAGTAACCCGGAAACCCCAAAAGTAGTTTCTGCTCCATCTATAATTCTACTCCATCCAATACCTGTTCCCGTTAACGGACAAAAAGTTATTGCCAAGGAAATATCACCCACGTTATCGTTGACAATTTCATGCCAATCCAAAATAAGATGTGGGTAATCCCTTACATCATTACCATTTTTAAATAGAATGACCAAGTCATCATTCGATAGAAAACTAGCTTCCGAAACGCTTACTAGTTCCGGATTCACTAAAGCTGGAATCCCATCTCTTCCCGGACCACCATCCAAAACTTCCGATAAGGGTATACTCCACTCAGTTTCTGCATCAGGTATAAAAGAACCGTTATTGAGTTCGGAAGAACCGCAACCTACCATTATAATGGATATAAGGAATATAAAATGTTTCTTTTTCATAGCAGTTATTAGTTTATTACTTTATTCGATTTAATATCATTTTTCTTTCTAAATTTTAAATTTAAGCCTCCAGAAAAGCGAAGAGTGGGAGTCAGTTGTGTACCATCCACATAGCTATATATTGGTATTTCCAGTCTAGAAAACAAAGAAATACTAGGAGATATATATACGAACAATTCTGGTCTAACAAAAATCCATTCACCTCCCGTGTTGGGAAGATTGGAATTATCTATCCTATCAATTTGTGCCTTTCTATACTTAATAATTAAACCAGGACTAAATATGGTATTGAAAAAAATAAGTTGATCCGTATATCCAACATTCAACTGCACCTCATCGCCAAATTCGTAGGTAGCCGCGCCGTTTAAATAATCCTTATTAACCCCGGTAAAACGGAAAGTAGCACTACCTGAAATGGTAGCTGAAGGCCTAAACACTAAATTCTTTGAAGTTGAAAAAAGAGCTACGTAATCCAATGCTCCGCTACCTGGCTGTAAATCTGCAGTGAGCTGAATTCCTTGGTCCGTAAGCAAATCCGAACGACCAAAAGGAAGTTTTATCCCACCTCCAAAACTCATAATAGAATTTTTCCCTAAAACATTAGTCAAGGCATATTTTATTAAAAAAATACCGTCACCGATACCCGAGGTCTCCGTAAGCGATTCATTACCAAATTGGGTTATGGTCCTTGATTGATTGACCCAGGTCAATAACGATTCTATTGAAATTCTATCGGTAAAGGCATATCCCAAACTTAATAAGACTGAATTCGTAATACGCAAACGAGAGTCGTCGTTTAACCTTTGCTTACCCGCATTCAGGGTATTTAGGTTGTTATAGTCATAGGTAAGACCAAAAAACAAGGAACCCTTACCTTCATTCGGTAATCCTATATTATTGGATAAGGGAACTCCACCAGAACAACAGGTCTGCGAAAAAGAGTTTTGCGTACATGCCAACACAAGGAAAAACAAAAAAATCCGCATCTTAATTTAATAGCTACGGATTTAGTGTGTAAAAAAATATTTTCCTTACAATGAACATTCAAGTCATTTAAAAACGATTATATAATACAGCATTATTGGTGCTTTACACTATTCCATAG
>JBARUM010000850.1:0-9338 GCA_049645725.1 Maribacter sp. | reverse complement strand
AAATACCAGATATTATGTTGAAGGTGATTCAATAGAGTCAACTTTTACTAAGGATATTTCCCAAATTTTTGCCGTTAGCGATAATGGGGCCAATAATAGATTGTTAGAACTCTTGGGACAGGACGCTATCAACGCAAATTTGAGCAAAAAAGAAATTTCTAAAGTACGTATTGCTCACAGGTTAGGATATCACACAGACAACTTAGTCACAAAACCGTTGATTATATATCTAAATGATAGTACCACCTCTCCAACCACACCTACAACAAATAGACCTCCTAAACCTTTAAAAATTAAAAGGCTAAAAAAGGGTGTCAGTTTCTTTGAGAATGACGCTTTAATTGAGAAACCTTTTGATTTTAGCCTTAAAAACTATTATCCCATAGAAGCGCAACACGGAGTACTTAAAAGAGTTGTTTTTCCAAATGAATTTGATACGAACGAACGTTTTGACCTATCTAAAGAACAGCGTTCTTTTCTTTTGAATGCTATGTACACACCTCCAAGAGAAGTAGGTTATGACGCAAAAGAATATTATGACGGCTATTGTAAGTTCTTCATTTATGGTGATACCAAAGAAACCATTCCAGACCATATAAAAATTTATAACAAAGTTGGGTTTGCCTACGGTACGCTCACCGACTGCGCCTATATAACGGATAGTAAGAACGGTGTGGATTTTATACTTACCGCTACGATTTTGGTAAATAAGAACGGGGTTTTCAACGACAACGTTTATGAATATGACAAAATAGGAATTCCTTTCCTCGCAGAGCTGGGAAGGGAACTACACAAGTTAGAAATAAAAAGAAGTAAATAGTCCTCGGCAATCGAATACCTATGCAGGAAAGACCGAAACAAACCCGAATTAACAAATACCTCAGTGAGGTAGGTTACTGTTCACGTAGAGCGGCGGATAAACTTATTGATCAGGGCAGGGTAACTATAAACGGTGAAGTTCCTGAAATGGGCACCAAAATCTTAGATAGCGATGTAGTTCGTGTAGATGGTGAACTTATTTCCGAACCAAAAGAAAAACCCGTTTACCTGGCATTTAACAAGCCAATTGGTATTGTATGTACCACGGATACAGGAGTTGAAAAGAACAATATTATTGATTATATAAATTACCCTACCCGAATTTTCCCAATTGGCAGGTTGGATAAGCCAAGTGAAGGATTAATTTTTTTGACGAACGATGGGGATATCGTGAATAAAATCCTAAGAGCCAGGAACAATCATGAAAAAGAATATTTGGTTACCGTGGATAAACCTATAACCACTGATTTTCTTGTAAAAATGAGGAAGGGAGTTCCTATCTTGGATACAATTACCAGAAAATGTGAAGTCCAAGTTGTAAGTACCTATCAGTTCCGGATTATTTTGACCCAAGGACTAAATAGACAAATACGGCGTATGTGTGAATACCTAGGCTATCGGGTTAAAAAACTAAAACGTATTCGCATTATGAACGTTCATCTTGATCTTCCTACGGGTCAATGGAGAGATTTAACTCAAGAGGAATTAGATCAAATCAATCTGCTTGTGGACAACTCCTCAAAAACCCACAAACCTCTAGACTAATACAACGTTGCACTATATATATTAATAGGTATAAAATGCAAATCCCTATTCTAAGAGGCAAGCTGCCCATAGTCATTCGTTAATCTAGAGGTAGTAATTTTTGAACATGGAGTTTATCATCGGTCTCTTTTTAGTGTTTGTTGTATTTGACGTAATACTATCCTTCGTCTTTTTTGGAATAAAAAGAAAGGTGATTCATACACCAACAAGCTCCTTGCGCCGTATACGCCCTTTTTGCTTGCGAATTACTAAATAATGTTCTAAGATGTAGGGGGCGTTACGAACAGAGACCTTTATAGATTTTAATCTATTACATTTTCAACTATAGACCATCTACAGGGACCCTTGGTTTATTTCAATATCCGTAGGGTTACCCAAAAGAATGTTTTACAGTATACTACCATACTCTTTTTAATACCGTTGCTTCTTATTGTTAAAACAATTTCTCCTTTCTATTTTCTAAATAAAACGGAAAAGCTTGACCTAGTAAAAGTTGGGGCAGAATTCGCCCAGATGATTTAAGCCTACTCTTACATCTTTCCATATACCAAACTTCCAAGATTATAAATGAATATTTTAACCTTTCTTTTTTTGATTTTGTGAATAGGTATAGGTTCATGGAAGCCAAAAATATGCTGATGGATTTTGAAAATTAAGGATTAACCATGTCTCCACTAGCTTATTGAGTTGGTTTTAACAACAGAGCTTCTTTTTATAAGGCATTTAAAAAATTAACAACTCACAACCTGTCAAAATACTTGGAACAATCGCGAGCCTTTTAAAAATGGAAACAATAAAGGATAATACGAAAATATGGATATTAAATTCATCACAATTTTAATGGAATAATTAAGATATCAACCTTAAAATCATTAACTTAGATATTAAACTAAAAAAATTGAATACCAGATTACAAAACAAATAATATGAAACACAGATTATTTTATTTCCAAAAAAAATCCATACTCAAGGCGTTGCTACTATCTGCTTTGTTCATGGTAGCTCATAACTACACGGCATTAGCCCAAAGTACTAATTTCGAAGAATTTAGCGGAGAAGTTTTGGATGATAAAACAAAGAAACCTTTAGTATTCGCAACACTCGCCTTAGAAGGTTCCAATGTAAGCACCATAACTAACACCGAAGGAGAATTTTCCCTAAAGGTCCCTGATTCCAATACGGGCAGCAATTTGATTATTTCATTTTTAGGTTATAAAACCTTGACTATACCGTTGGCTCAATTCAAGTCGGGAAAAAATGAGGTACTAATGACCGAATCAGTTACAAAACTTTCTGAAGTAAACTTAAGTGTTCCAAAAGATGCTGAAGAATTGGTACGGGAAACATTGAGAAAAAAGGGAGAAAAATATATTAATAGTCCCACTGTAATGACTGCATTTTACAGGGAAACTATTAAGAAACGAAAGAAAAACGTAAGCCTTTCAGAAGCCGTTGTAAATATTTACAAAACCCCCTATTCATCAAATAAAACTGATGATGTAAAATTATACAAGGCTAGAAAAAGTACCGATTACAGTAAGCTGGATACTGTAGCGCTAAAGCTGCAAGGAGGCCCTTTTAATGCTTTATTTGCCGATATGGTGAAATACCCCGATTATATATTTACAGATGAATCAATAGGATATTATAACTTTTCTTTTGACGGCTCCACCCGTGTGAACAACAAGCTTATTTATGTAGTGAAATTTCACCAAAAACCTGGAATAATCGATCCCCTATATACCGGAAAACTATATATAGATGCGGAAAATAAAATTTTAACGAGCGCTATTTATTCTTTAAATATTACGGATAAGATTTTAGCTGCAAGAATGTTCGTTCGCAAAAAACCTAGAAATGCGGAAGTTTGGCCTACTGAGGTAGCCTACAGGGTAGATTATAGGGAAAAGGATGGTAAGTGGTACTACGGTTACAGTAATGTTCTGCTAGAGTTCAAGGTAGATTGGGATAAGAGACTTTTCAACTCTGTATTTAGCATGAGTTGTGAAATGGCCGTTACGGATTGGGAAGAGAATTTGGACAACTTAGCCCCTAAATATAAAGAGCGTATGAAATCTAATATTATCCTCAGTGATGAGGCCATTGGATTTGCTGACCCGGATTTTTGGGGGGAGTATAACATTATAGAACCGGAAAAATCAATAGAATCAGCTATTAAGAAAATACAACGCCAATTAAGGCGTACAAAGGACAGTGATAGCGGAACATCCGCTCCTTAACTTAGGTACTAGAATGTAAAAAGCCCGTTGAAATATTTCAACGGGATTTTTTTTGGGGAACTTTTTAAATTTATTTGGGCATTACCACCGTGTCTACGGCATGTATAACTCCATTACTTGCAGCTACGTCCGCAATAACAACTGTAGACATATTTCCTTTTTCATCCTGCAACATTACCTTTCCATCTTTTAATGATAGGGTAATTGTACCGCCTTGAACGGTAGTAACGGGAAAAGCACCATCATTTCCATTAATAGCTTCTATAACCGCTGCCGCCTCATAATTCCCAGCTACAACATGATACGTTAATATCCCAGTTAAAGCACCTTTGCTCTCTGGTTTCAATAGCCCCTCCACTGTACCTGCAGGTAACGCCGCAAAAGCATCATTTACTGGGGCAAATACCGTAAATGGTCCTTCACTGCTTAATGTTCCAACCAAATCAGCGGCCTTAACAGCCGTTACCAATGTTGTGAAATTCTCGTTCCCTGCGGCTACACCTACTATTGTTTCAGATTGCGCAAAAGAAACAGCACCAAATAAAAGTGTAGCGCTTACAATAATTGTTTTAAACATTTTCATCTAAATTGTTTTAAGTTAATAATTATGTGTTGTTGGTAAAGGTAAGTGAGGAGTCCGAGCACCTATCATAAAATTTGTTTAATATTTTATAAATTTTGTTAAACAAAATATAATTCTTTTTTTTAGTATTATTTTAGAGGGATTATTTTATGTACTATGCAATCTAGACGACATTTTTTCAATGGAATATTCGGTTTATCCTTAAGTACACTTTTTCCTATTCCCTCCTTCTCGAACACACCACATCAAAAGCGGATACTTCCTAAAGCGTTAAAGAAGGGTGATACTATTGGGCTAATTGCTCCAGGATATATGTTTCCTTCGAGAGTTTTAAATGAAACCTTGGAAACACTTAAAAAAATGGAATATAAACCCTATTACACTCCTAGAATTTATAAGGGTCATGGGTATTTTAGTAATACTGATGAAGAACGTGCCAAAGATCTAAACCATATGTTTGCAAACCCTTTGGTAGATGGCATTCTATGTTTACGCGGTGGTTATGGTTGTACCCGTATCATGAACAGTGTTAATTATGAAATGATTAAAGAGAATCCTAAAGCCTTAATTGGTTTTAGTGATATTACGGCGTTACTAAACGGTATTTATAAGGAAACGGGATTGGTAGGGTTTCACGGACCAGTAGGCAGTACCTTAAACAATGATTATAGTATTACTTCGTTTCAGCGCATGCTCCAGGGAGCAGTAGGATATGAAATTATAAAGAATGCCGAAAGTAATCTGCCTCAAGAAGAGTATGAAAGGTACACCATTACCAAAGGTAAAGGCAGTGGAGAGTTATGTGGAGGAAATCTCACCTTAATTAACGCTTTGATCGGCACAGCGCACGAAATAGATTTTACGAACAAATTAGTTTGTATTGAAGATGTTGAAGAGGACCCCTATAGAATAGATAGAATGCTTACACAATTAATAGAAGGTAAATCATTCAAAAATGCTGCCGGCATAATCATTGGGGTCTGCGCAGGATGTAATGAAAGTACAAATCCAAATTCCTTTAGTTTAAAAGAAGTAATCTTAGATCGTATTAAACCACTGGATATTCCATCAGCCTATGGGATGAGTTTTGGGCATATTAAAAACAACTTTACTTTTCCCGTAGGTATTAATGCCGAGTTCGATGCAGAAGAAATGAGTATTCGTCTTTTGGAAAAACCGGTGATCTAATCAATTGGCAACCTCACTTATAAACTTAAGACGATATAAACGTAACTCTTCATCCTCGTATTCACCATCAAATTCTTTCATAGCTTCTTCTAAATCATCTGTTTCCGCCTCCAAAAAATACTCATGAATTTCTTCTTGTTGCTCTTCGTCCAACACCTCATCTATCCAATATGTCAGGTTCAATTTAGTTCCGCTGAAAACAATTTGTTCCATTTCCTTAATTAATTCGGGTATTTCCAATCCCTTGGCAGAGGCAATATCACTCAAAGGTAGTTTACGATCCACATTCTGGATGATATATAATTTAAGACCGGAATTTGCTCCAGTACTTTTTACTACAAGGTCATCTGGTCTAATAATTTCATTCTCCTCAACATAAGAATCTATGAATGCTATAAATGGTTTTCCATATTTTCTGGCTTTACCTTCACCTACTCCATGAATATTTAATAATTCTTCAAGTGATATAGGATATTTTAAGGCCATATCCTCTAATGACGGGTCCTGAAATACTACGAAAGGAGGTACCCCGAGCTTGTTCGCTTGAGCTTTCCGAAGGTCTTTTAACTGTTTTAGAAGCTTCTCGTCTGCTACACCTCCAGACTTTGCCGCTCCCACAATGGCATTGTCATTGGCCTCATTGTATACATGATCCTTTGTCATCATAAAGGATTTGGGCCTTTTCATAAAATCTTGGCCCTCTGGGGTAATATGCAGAACACCATACTGCTCAATCTCCTTTTTAAGTAGCCCTGCCACCAATACCTGTCTTACCAGTGCCATCCAGTAACTCTTATCCTTATCACTACCCACACCAAAAAAGTCCTTTTCATTGGTCTTATGGGAGACTATAATAGCGTTACTTTTACCACGAAGTGTGTTTACGATTTCTTTAGATTTAAACTTTTCGCTGGTTCCTTCTACTGCTTTGAGCAACTTAAGAACATTATCTTTTGCTTCCTCTTTTTCCTTGGGGTTACGTGTATTATCATCCATATCTGCCCCTTCCCCGTTAACTTCATCAAACTCTTCTCCAAAGTAATGGAGCATAAACTTACGTCTGGACATGGAAGTCTCTGCATACGCGACAACTTCTTGCAAAAGAGCATTTCCTATTTCCTGTTCCGCAACTGGTTTGCCTGACATAAATTTTTCCAGCTTCTCAATATCCTTATAGGAATAAAACGCCAGACAATGTCCTTCTCCCCCATCACGACCGGCGCGCCCGGTTTCTTGGTAATAACTTTCTATACTCTTTGGAATATCATTATGTATTACAAAACGTACATCTGGCTTATCTATCCCCATGCCAAAAGCTATTGTAGCCACCACGACGTCAACGTCCTCCATCAAAAACATATCTTGATACTTAGACCGTGTTTTTGCGTCGAATCCAGCATGGTAAGGCACTGCACTCACGCCGTTAACTTGTAATACCTGTGCCAGTTCCTCTACTTTTTTTCGACTCAAGCAATATATTATACCGGATTTACCCGAATTCTGCTTCACAAAACGAATAATATCCGCTTCTACATTCTCTGTTTTTGTTCTTACTTCATAAAATAAATTAGGTCTATTGAAGGACGCTTTAAAAAGCACTGAATTTGTTATACCCAAATTTTTTATAATATCTTCTTGGACCTTGGGAGTAGCAGTTGCGGTTAGCCCAATTATTGGAATATTATCGCCTAGACGACCTACTATAGACCGTAAATTTCTATATTCAGGTCTAAAATCGTGACCCCACTCAGAAATACAGTGCGCTTCATCAACCGCCACAAAAGAAACGGTGACCGATCGTAAAAACTCTACATTCTCTTCTTTGGTAAGAGATTCCGGAGCAACGTACAGCAATTTAGTGATCCCATTCGTGATATCTTCCTTAACCTGTTTTACCTCAGTTTTATTCAAAGAGGAGTTTAGAACGTGGGCAATCCCAACCTCTGAGGACACCCCCCTTATAGCATCTACCTGATTTTTCATTAATGCTATCAATGGAGAAACTATTATTGCCGTTCCAGGTTGCATTAAAGCAGGAAGTTGGTAACACAAAGATTTACCACCTCCGGTAGGCATAATTACAAAAGTATTTTTTCCCTGAAGAATATGTTTGATAACTTCTTCCTGAAGACCTTTGAAATGGGAGAACCCGAAAAATTTTTTTAAATGGGCATGCAAATCAATATTATCAAAGCCCTTATCGTATGTCACATTTTCCAATTTAGTGAAGTAGCATTTTGTAGGTAGTATTCTAAATGGCCTAACTTTTATATCGGTGAAAAGCCATCCAAATTCTTACACCAGAAACATTCTATAAAATTAAGTTTATGTAATTTTGTAATCTTAAAGATAAGACAATCTTTTAGGAATACAATCCATAAATTGAATAATACATTGACATCCGCGAGTACTATTCTTAATCTCGCAAGAAAAACTATTGAAACGGAACGTGACGCCATTGGCCATCTTGCAAATCTTTTGAATGAGGATTTTGCCGAAGCCGTAAACTGTATCCTAAAGGCAAAAGGCAGGATAGTCATTTCTGGAATCGGGAAAAGTGCTATTATTGCGGCAAAAATTGTCGCTACACTTAATTCTACCGGAACACCAGCTATTTTCATGCACGCCGGGGATGCCATTCATGGAGATTTGGGTACCATACAAGAAAACGATGTCGTCATTTGTATCTCTAAAAGCGGAAGCACTCCAGAAATCAAAATGCTTGTACCCTTGATAAAAAGGGGTAAAAACAAACTTATTGGAATGACCGGTAATACGGAGTCATTTCTTGCAAAACAGTCAGATTTTGTAATAAACACTTTTGTGGTGAGGGAAGCTTGCCCAAACGATCTTGCTCCCACCACTAGTACAACGGCTCAATTGGTGATGGGGGATGCACTAGCCATAGTACTATTAGAGCTAAGGGGATTTAGCAAGTCGGATTTTGCCAAATACCATCCCGGAGGAGCTTTGGGTAAAAGACTGTATTTAAGGGTTGCGGATATTGTAAAAAACAATCAGGTGCCCAAAGTGCAACTAGATACGGAGGTTAAAAAGGTAATTGTTGAGATTTCAGAGAAAATGCTTGGAGTAACGGCTGTTTTAGACGACGATAAAGTGGTTGGTATAGTTACCGATGGGGATATACGTAGAATGTTAAACGACCATGACAACATTAAGGGGCTGACCGCTGGTGACATTATGACTTCCAGTCCTAAAACTATTTTGGTTGATACGCTAGCCATAAAAGCATTGGAACTTATGCAAGAAAAAGGAATATCTCAGTTATTGGCCATGGATAAGGATAACTACGTGGGTGTAATTCACCTGCACAACTTAATAACAGAAGGTATTTTATAATGGCAAAAAAAACTACTACACCACCTAACGAGATGTCTTTCCTTGACCATTTAGAAGAACTCAGATGGCATCTTATAAGATCTACGGTAGCCGTACTTGTTATCGGGGTTGTGGCTTTTGTTTTTAGCGAATTTGTATTTGACGTTATCATTTTCGGCCCTAAAAGTATGGACTTTCCCACCTATCGGATGTTTTGTAATATAGCGACCTCGATAGGAGTGGAATCAGATTTCTGCAAAGACGAACTTCCTTTTACGATTCAGAGCCGGACGATGGGCGGGCAGTTCTCTGCGGACATATGGACAGCAGTTTGGGTGGGCTTCGTCGTAGGCTTTCCCTATGTGCTTTGGGAGCTTTGGAAGTTTATAAGTCCAGGTCTACAT
>JBARUM010000849.1:0-2203 GCA_049645725.1 Maribacter sp. | reverse complement strand
CGGTAATGTTAATGTTTCTAGCTCCAGTTGTTATCTGGCAAGCCTTTAAAAATGAAGAACATCCACTTTATTGGCCAGTTCTTGTGTTAGGGCTAATTTTGGCTATTGCAGCTATAGGAATGGGATTTAAGGGTATCCAAACTATTATGAACGCTTTATTTGCCAAAAAGGATTAGTCATTACTTCTTATTCGTCTTTTTCCATTTGTTGTATAACTGGTCGTAATTGTAATCAAGTACGGTTTCTTGACGATCTAGTTTACCGCTTGCAAAGGCGCGTTGCAATATGTCCTCAATAAGATAATCCTCTTCAATTTCGTCCGGATGAAATTCCTCCTTAATGCTAATTTTAAATAATTTTGCGGTAGTATTATACCAGAAAGCACGCCATCCACTCCTAAGTTCTTTTACAAGATCAAAAGCAGTAGTTCCTGTCTGCCTATAAATAAGCTTTACAAGTATTTGACCTTCGGTCCGGGTCAATTTTTTTAACTCCTCGGAAAATTCTTCCTCAATATACTTTTGAATTTTTTTAGTATATCTTTTACGTTTACGATTCTTCATTATGTACTTGAGGCTATCATTTAATTCCACCAGACGCTCGGCGGCTAATTTTGCATACGGATACACTTTATGGGTTTTTCTACGCAAGATATAATAGCGCAATTTTTCATCGTAAGAGCTAAATTTTAGTCTACCGAAAACATAGGCTTCCTCTAAAGCGATTGAACTTTGCATTATGGAATCTCCTGCAATGATGATAAGTTTTTCCGTTACGGAATCCAACGGTTGTTCCTCTACCTGTGCTCTCGCAGAGAAAAAGACCAATAGCATCGTCAAAATTGAAAATATATCTCGCATGCACTAATTATTTGCAAAAGTCCTGCCAAAATTAAGGATAAATAAAAGGTATAGTATTTAAAAACACGTGAATATTGCTAAGTTTGTAGCCTAAATTTATGTTAATGGCTTATAAAAAAATAATTACCAAAAAGTCACTGGACTTTTTTGAAAAATACCTTAACAACGCCGCCCCTACGGGTTATGAATGGGAAGGACAAAAGTTATGGATGAACTACCTTAAACCGTATGTAGATACTTTCATAACGGATACGTATGGTACCGCAGTAGGTGTTATTAATCCAGATGCAAAATATAAGGTAGTCATTGAAGGACATTCCGATGAAATATCTTGGTATGTAAACTATATAACAGATAACGGCCTAATCTACGTTATTCGTAACGGCGGTAGCGACCACCAGATAGCTACATCTAAATGGGTAAATATCCATACCAAAAATGGAATCGTAAAGGGTGTATTTGGATGGCCGGCGATACATACCCGAAAAGGTGATAATAAAGATGAGCAAGCTCCAAAATTGGATAATATTTGTATCGACGTAGGTGCTAAGGATAAAGAAGGTGTCGAAAAACTAGGGGTTCATGTAGGTTGTGTAATAACCTATCCAGATACTTTTCACATTCTGAATAAGGATAAGTTTGTGTGCAGGGCTATCGATAATCGCGCAGGTGGATTCATGATTGCCGAGGTTGCTCGACTTTTACATGAAAACAAAAAGAAATTACCTTTTGGGCTGTACATTACAAATTCCGTTCAGGAAGAGATTGGTCTACGTGGAGCCGAAATGATTACCCAAACAATTAAGCCGAACGTTGCCATCATTACCGATGTATGCCATGACACCACAACGCCTATGATCGAGAAGAAAACCCAAGGCCATACGGAAATTGGAGCAGGACCGGTAATTTCCTACGCCCCAGCCGTACAGAACAAACTGCGGGAACGCATTATTGAAACTGCGGAAAAGAATAAAATACCTTTTCAACGAATGGCAGCTTCTAGAGCTACGGGAACCGATACGGATGCTTTTGCCTATAGTAATGGTGGCGTAGCTTCCGCACTTATTTCTTTGCCTTTGCGCTATATGCATACGACCGTAGAGATGGTGCACAAGGACGATGTTGAGAATGTGATTCAATTGATTTATGAAACATTATTGAACATTAAAGAAGGAGAAACCTTTAGTTATTTTGACTAGATAAGGTTTGAAGTTGATTATTTGAGAAACCTATGGATGAACTTATAGATATTCTTAACGAAGAAGGTGAATTTACAGGAGAAACAAAACTAAAGTCCTATGCACATCGCATGGGACTTTTTCATTCAACCGTTCATATATGGT
>JBARUM010000848.1:0-3160 GCA_049645725.1 Maribacter sp. | reverse complement strand
TCACGAAGCTGATACCGTCGTTGGCCATAAGGTCATCATCCAGGATGGAACCGTTCGCCTGTGGCGTGTTGATGCTCACCAATGGATTCGTAGTTCCAGTAAGGTTTAAAACATAGACCTCCGTAGGCTCGGTAATATTATCATTCAATATATTGATAACAATGGTTTGAACTTCTCCATTAGTACCTGTGAAAGAAATCGTCCCTGTTTGTGCATCGAAATCCGTATCGGTAGCTGTACCGAAAGCGGTCTCGAAAGAAATATCGAATGCGTCCTGGAAGTTTCCAGTGAGGGCAACCTCAAATGTAGCTGTAACGCCAACACCTTCTGTTACTTCAACGTTCGTGTTCACGAAGCTGATACCGTCGTTTATTCCTGCATCGTTATCGACGATGTTCCCGTTCGCCTGTGGCGTATTGATGGCAATAAGTGTCGTACTCAAATTCGAAAGGTCGACCAAGAAGTTCTCTGTGGCCTCTATGATGTTATCGTCAACAATACTGACCGTGATCGGATGTGATTCCCCGTCGTTACCTACGAATGTCAACTGACCCGTGTTGGCAACAAAGTCGCCCGGAGCCATGGCCGAACCGTTATCGGTGGCGTAGTCCAAGGTCAACCCACCGGCAACGTTACCTGCAAGTACCACGTTGAAAGTGGCCGTACCCGCATCTTCGTTCACCGTTACGTTGGTGTTGTCAAAGGAGATACCCGTACCTGCACCACCGTCGTTGTCAATAATTGTTATATCAGTTAAAAGATTAACCGGAGTAGTGTATGAGGAGGAAGTAACTTCAATATTAAGTACTTCCGAAAGCTCAATTATATTATCATCAGTAATTGGTATGGTAAAACTAAAAGTTTCACCATTGTTTCCTGCAAAAGTATGATTATCACTTACTGCCGAATAATCTTGTCCGCCAATAGCCGAATTATCTATAGTTCTATAAGAAATTGTCGGTCCTACTTGATAGTTACCCTGAATCTGGACCGTTATTGTGGCCAAACCTACATTTTCATTAACCGTAATATTTTTTGTGGTAATATCTATGTTCTTAGTAGTATCAGGATTTACGGTAATATCAACGTTAGCATATGCAATAGTCCCGTTAGCATCGGTAATTTGATATACTAAACTATCTGTACCATTAAAGTATGGATTAGGTGTATAAACGATGTAATCGTCCAATGGATTTGAAGGCGTTCCATTATCATTTACCGCAGCAGTACCGTTGAATGGAGTTGTACTTATTCCCAAAGCTACATTGGCTTGTGGACCATCAAGACCAAAATCATCATTGTTGAGAACATTAAAGGTATTGTTCGGTATATCCTCTTCAATAGTATAACTATCGTCATTAGCTGTGGGTAAATTGTCAGGATTAACGGTTAACGTAACCGTAGAGGTATTACAAACAGATTGATTGGGTGCAGGTAAACAAACCTGTACCTCAAAAACATCTGTTCCTACAAAACCCGGGTTGGGCGTGTACGAAAAAGTTCCATCTGTATTAACTACAACAGTTCCGTTTAAAGGTAATACACTTGTGAAGTAACTATAAGAAGATCCGGAGGGAACATTGTCGTTGGCACCAACGTCACCATTGAAAGTTTCATCAAATTCAGAATCAAATATGTCATCAACCGCATAAGTCTGCATTAAGAAGAACTTTCCATCCCCGTTATCCACGGTAGCCGCATAATATTTTATAGATGTTATGGTAGAACCTACTGGCGCGATATCAGAAAGTTTAAAAAGCCCGATTCCAATAATTTGACCATTATCATTATTTCGTCCACTACTCCAATAATCAGAATTGCCAACAGGTGGAGCCTGAGGTTTAACTCCTGTAAGGTTACCACTTGTTCTAACAAAAGTTCTACCAAGTAATTGTTCTGCACCACCACCAACTGGGATTCCGTACAATTCTAAATACTGACAGTTATTTCCTCCTCTTTCAGTTACTGCAAGTATGCCGTCTGGATTAGAAGGAATTCCTGGACTATAGGTAATAGTCTGAATTTGTGAAATAGTAGTAGCCGCTGCTCCAAAATCTCCACAAAAGTTTTGTCCATTACTATTGGATTCAAAATAATGGTTAAGGTTTATGGATTGATAGGCGTTGGTTGCTTCGGTATTCCAATTGGAAGCGTTACTTGAACCCACTAATTGAGTTCCATTTCGCCATATATGATTTCCGCCATGCCCTCCCGGACCAACCCGAGTCATCTCATAGGCGGAAGGAACTACAAACGTATTGTATATAGCGCCATCTATTTCGATGAAGTCTAAAGTTGCTGCGTCAGACAGATTAGCCTGATTATCCACCCAGTTAAATGTCACGCCAGATGAAATACCCTGTGCGTTGATTTCTGAACTGATGCCGATAAGTGCTAAAACAAAAAACAGGGACGAAAACATCGTAAGTTTTTTGTTAAAGAATAATTGTGAAGTAGAGTTTTGCATAGCTAAACAATTTTGAGATTTTTGGAATCTCGATTTAGGATTTAATGATTTTAGGTTAAATTTCTAAAACCAAATAAAAGACAAGATGTTTGCTCTTAAAATGTTATTTAGCTTAACAACATATTTTGTCGGCAGGAGACAAATAATTCGATAAAGGGTGATTTTTATTGGATATAATTTTCAAAACTCATTTGACCGTTCATCGATGAAGTGCTGAAATAATGCTGTAAATGAGAGGTTTAGAAAAGTGTTATTTTAAGATAATTGACGATTTTTCGCCTATTTACCTAAAAAAAAAGGAAAATTATTCTACTTCAATTCAAATGAATCGTGATGCTTCTGAAGTGAGAAGTTTAGGACTTTACACATTCAGTCGCTTTAATGAATCAATCTTTATTTTGACCTGTGATTTGGATATAAGTACTGTTCTGATCAATAATTATCTGGACTTTCAATTACCCTTTGCGCGTATGTTTTAAGTTCTGATAGCTCAGTTTTATTCTTTTTGTTTAACAAGTTCATCATCATGGCCATTCGATTGTTTTTTGAAAAATGTTCTCTTTTTGCGTCCAAAAAATTCCAATACAGTGCATTAAATGGGCATGCATTTTCACCTATTTTTTTTGTGTGGCTATAGTGGCAACTACTACAATAATTGCTCATTTTATTGATGTAATTGGCACTGCTCACATA
>JBARUM010000847.1:0-3030 GCA_049645725.1 Maribacter sp. | reverse complement strand
CCCTGGCACAATCGAGTGATAGGATAACATTGGTGTCCGGGCACGAAGAGAGTCTTCAATTATTATATGGTGGTGGTATACATCAAATCGTAAGCGGTTCCCTTGGTTCAAAAAATGCTACGAAGTCTGGAAAAAATAGGATTACCGCTATTGGCGGTTCCATGGAATATGAAGGTGAGTATGCCTATGGGGAGAGGGGATTTGCACGATTGGACTATTTTGAGGACGGCAGTTCCAAGGTCACTTTTTTGACAGAGGACGAATTAGGGGTTGAGAAAACGTTTGATGTTTTATCGGCAATGGAAAATAACAGAAAAGCTTCAAATTTTTCACCCACTACAGAAATGACAAAAACCACCAAGATTCTAGAAGACCCGAAGTCCTACGATAAGAGTGGATTTTACAAGTTTCTCTGGGGTGATAGATATCGGTCTTATTTTGGTCAACCCGTAGAGGCTCCTGTGGTGAATTTGGATACATTATATGGGGGCTTAAAGGTAACAAAGGAAGGCGGAGGCCATCAATCTTTTTCATTGAGGTTGGAAGATGACAGCAAAAAGGAGTATGGCATGCGCTCCCTGCGAAAAAGTGCACTTAAGTTTTTAAAATTCAAACTTCCAGGGATTTCCTATAACACTGATGACTATAGGGACACTTGGGCGGAAAAGGTAATTTCCGATTTTTTCACGACCGCTCATCCTTTTATGCAATTGGTGGTTGATCCCTTAGCAAAAGCTATTGATGTGAACCATTCTGATACAGAACTTTTTTATGTTCCTAAACAAGAAGGATTAGGGGAGTACAATGCAGATTATGGTGATGAACTCTATTATATCGAAAGGCGACCATCCGACGAACAATACAATTACAAAGGCTATAGAAGAACCATAACGGATAGTGACGGTGAAGTAACGGATTATGAAAGTACCACGGACATGTTAGAACGCATTAAAAGTGATGAGTCCTACACCATAGATGAAAAAAACTTCATGAGGGCACGGATTTTTGATATGTTAATCGGCGATTGGGACAGGCACCAAGATCAATGGCGCTGGATTGAATATGAAAAGGATAATGGAGAAACGGAATTTATGCCCGTTCCTAGGGATAGGGACAATGTATTCCCTAGGTTTGACGGTGCCGCAATGAAGTTTATAAAGCTAATTGTGCCCAACACGAGACTGTGGCAAACGTTTGACGGGGAAATAAATAGTGTAAAATGGTTAAATAATTCCGGAAGCAAATTGGACAAGGTATTACTGACGAAGTACGGTCCTGAAACTTGGGCAGAAGAAGCTAAAATCATACAGGAACGCATTACCCCTGAGGTGGTTGAAAAAGCATTTTTAAGGTTACCCGAAGAAGTACGGGACGAGACAGCGGAGTTCATTAAAAAAAGCCTGCTGGAAAGACTAAAGACACTTCCGGAAAAAGCCTTGGAATACGGACAATATTTAAATAGGATAGTGGCAATTTCAGGGACAGAGAAAGATGATCTTTTTGAAGTTGTGAGAATGGAGAACGGAAATACCTCGGTAACTGTAAAAAGGTTGTTTTCTGATGAGAAGAACGTGGTTATTTATGAACGAGTATTCAACGATAAAGAGACCAAACAAATTTGGCTATATGGTCTTGGGGACGATGATGTGTATAAGGTTTCCGGGGAAGGTAATTCTAAGACAAAAATAAAAATAATTGGAGGCTATGGTAAGGATGAATATGATATAGAAAGCAAAAGAAAATTGAAGGTTTATGACTGGGAGCATGAAAAAATAGATTTTAAGTCGGAGACACCTAAGATGCAATTAAGCGATATCTATAAAGTCAATAACTACCATTGGAGATATTTTAAACCAAATACGAACAAGGTGGTTCCTAGTTTGGGTTTTAGGAATGATGACGGACTTTTTCTAGGAGCTTCCGATACCTATACGGTAAATGGACTCAATGGGAACCCGTTTTTGCAAAAACATACTTTGAAAGCCAATTATTATTTTGCGTTTCAGGCAACGGAGCTGCAGTACTCAGGAGTTTTCGGTAATGTAATACCTAAATGGAATTTTGAAGTAGATGGCTATTATACAAGCGATAGGTACGCGAAAAACTTTTTCGGATACGGTAACGAATCGTTCAACGATGAGGACAACCTTGGGCGTGATTATTACAGGGCCAGGTTGCGGCAAGTGAAGTTAAGTGCAGGCTTGGCATATTACAGTTTGAGGGGGAAAGTGCTTTTTGAATCCTTTACGGTAAACGAGAACGATCAGCGTCTTTTTAATAGGAACAATTTAAGACCTGAGGTTTTTGAAGATCAAAATTATGGTGGTCTGGAGATGAGCGGTTATTACGACAATGCCGATGCAAAGGATTTTCCCTCAAAATCGATTTACATAGGACTTAAAATGGGATACAAGACCAATTTGAGTTTTGATGATAATAAGTTCGGTTATGCTTCTTTAAAACTAGGATTCAATCGTAGGTTGATAACCTCTGGGGATTTGGTCTTTGGAACTACAGCTGAATATAGTAGTTTAGTAAATGCCAAGGAGGTCTATTTTTATCATGCGCCTTCGCTAGGCGGAAATAATGGCCTGCGTGGGTTCAGGGACGAGCGGTTTACCGGGGATTCTTATTTCTATCAAAGTTCGGACCTTAAACTCCGGCTTAAAACCTACGTTACGGCGGTGTCGCCAGTCACGATAGGTGTTTACGGGGGATTTGATTACGGTAGGGTTTGGGAACCTAACGATACTTCCAATATTTGGCATACTTCACAAGGAGGAGGGTTTTGGATCAGTAGTTTACAAGCACTTACGTTTAATATTGGTTATTTTAATTCCAAGGAAGGCAACATGGTACAGGCAGGTTTTGGTATTGCACTATAACCTCGTTCTAATTTTGTTTTAATAAATTCATTACATATGGCTTCAATAGTAAATAAATCTGAAACGTACATAACGAATAAATTGAGTAAGGAGACTGCTCAAGAATCGCTCTACCATAATTTAAGACATACCCAACGGGTTGTGA
>JBARUM010000846.1:0-1881 GCA_049645725.1 Maribacter sp. | reverse complement strand
ATATCTTTCTTATTTATTAAGAGTTTAACTACATTGTTGTATTATAATATTTAATTTATATAAAGGAATTTTCATTGAAAATTAAACTCGTACTATTTATAATGCTTCTTGTTACAGTAGCAAACGGAAATCAAAATCCACATATTTTAACTCATGATGGGTTAATAGACAAAAGAGCTCAAGATAAAATATTTGAAATTGGGCAAGAAGTAAAAGAAAAATTGGGTGTAAACATATATATTGATATTAAAGAAAATAATGGTATTGATCCTAAAGCAAACAGAGAAACTAGAATCTCTTTAATGAAAGAGAAAGAGAACGAATTAATTAACAGAGCTGATAAACCTTATGTAATTTTGACTATTGCAATAGACCAATTATATTCTAATATTTTATATACAGAAGATTTAAAATATATAATTGACAAAGATGATATTTTAGATAACTACGTTATCCCTTTGTTGGCTTCTAAAGATAAAAATACGCTATTTGCGAAAACAAGTGCAGCAACATTAAATGGTTTTGCACAAATTGGTGATAGTATTGCAAATAGTAAAAATATAGTATTAACTTCTAGTATTGGTAGTGAAGGTAAAACAGCTAGTTCATTATGGAAAGTTTTTATGTATTTCTTAGTTTTAACAGGTTTGTTTGCATATGTAATTATAATATTAAAAGAAAGAAAATATAAAAAAGGTAAAAAAAGTGGAAAATAAGAAAGAATATAAACCGATGCCAAAATGGCTAATATATACACTTTTTATATTAAAATTTTTACTTGGATTAGGACTAATTTGGTGGACTGTATATATGACACTAGGTTCAGATGTAGGAAAAGATGATGATAATGCATTTTTAAGTAACTATCATAGTATTGATGATAATTACAACAAAATAATCTTAGAAAATCAAGAATTTAATAGTAAATACAATGTGAAGTTTTTATTTAATAACTATGAGGTTATAGGATTGATAATAAATGATATTTATCTGTCTCAAAGAGTTATAAAAGAAAGAGATGAAAGAAAAGATATGCTTCATTTAGGAGCAAATAAGTTGACCATTGTTATTCAAGATAAAAATGGGAATATAGTAAATGATAAAAAAATTAATGTTCTTGTGACAAAAAACACTACTCATGCAGAAGATGTGAGTTTAGAATATTTAAATGAAAATAGTAAATCATTTGAGATTCAAAGTAAAGGATACTGGAATATAACTGGTACTATTGAAACAAATGGTTTAAAAGGTTCTTTCTATATAAAAACAAATGCCACAACTAATACTAAATAATCCTCTTATAGTATTGCCTACTTCTAGGGCAATACGTGAACATTTAACAAAATTAAAAAATGCAAATCAACTTCTCAATAAATATATCTCAATAGGAGATTTTTTTCAAAGAGTTACACTAGATAGTAAAAATAGAAAATTTATAGATAAAAACTTAAAGATAATTTTTTTAAAACATGCCATTACAAATGTAGATATCTCTAAACTTGGATTTAGTAAAGAGTTTACTACATTTTTAAAACAAAGTGAGTATATATTTCGTTTTTTTCAAGAGTTGTCAAATGAGTATGTAGATATTGAAACTTTAGCTAATTATGATACTTATGCAGTTTATTCTGAACATCTTGAGATATTACAAGAGATATGGAAAAACTATTTAGAGATATTAGAGCAACAAAATTATTGCGATACTATTTTACTTCCAAATTGTTATGAGATAAATGATGATTATTTAGAACAATTTGATAACATAACCCTTTATTTAGAAGGGTATCTCTCAAAGTTTGAGTTTAAAATCTTAGAAGATTGTGCTAAAAAAATTGATTTTGAAATAATAGTTAGTTTTAATGAATATAATAGAAAAAATAT
>JBARUM010000845.1:0-5524 GCA_049645725.1 Maribacter sp. | reverse complement strand
CGGTACTTCTTAGACCTTGATAAAAATGCAGTATTTATAAGTAAATTCCTACAATATGTTGTCAATGGAGGTTAATCGTGTGCAAAAGCATGGATAAGTGAAGTGAAAGCTTTAGCGTAAGTGCTATTCTTGCAAGAGACCATCTAGGAGCAGCCGTACCCGTTTACTGTTCCAATCGGCTGCTCCGGTCTCTTTGATGATGATTTTACCTTTTTGGTCCAACACATAATTCGTAGGAATGCTAGTTTCATATAAGGCCTCGGGAGCCTTCATTTGGGCTATAAAAATCGGTAGGTCCAAATCTTTCTTTTCCAGAAATCGCTGTATGGTTTCAGGCTTTTCATCCGTCAGTAACAGAAACGTAATTCGGTCGCCATAATCTGTATGCAATTTTTGAATGCTTGGTAATTCGGCAATACAAGGCGGACACCAAGTAGCCCAATAACTGATGAAAGTGATTTTCCCCTGTCCTATTGGCACTGATGTGTTTGTTCCGTTCAAATCTATGACCTTGTAAGTAAAAGGTTTTAGTTGAGTCTGGTCTTCCCGATTCAATTCACTTGGAGAAAATACAAATACACGAACCTTGTTCAATGCTACTTGAATTGGGGTCCGAGTTTGGGGGAATAACAATAGCCCTAAGAATAAGACAAATAGGACATCGCTAACCTTAATTTTCCACTGCTTCATTAGCTACAAATGTAGCTATTATGGTATGAAACTACAGTGTCAATAACCTTACAAGTTCTAAAGTGCTGTGCCCTGAGCGGAGCCGAAGGGCATTGTACCGAGCGAAGCAGAAGTGTTCTCCATACAAGATAATGCCTTCGAGTAAGCTCAGGCAACAAATTAGATGAACTGACAACATGGGTGTACAAATCAAAATAAGTGATATTATGTATCTTAGAAAAGTATCAAAATTGCTTAGCTATGCAAATGCTTCAGAATATTAGGACAAAAACCGAAAAACTATACCATGTTCTAGAACCCAAAGTAAAGGTGGAACGTATTATCGCATGTATTTTGGTGCTTACCCCCTTAATTCTATGGCTCGCGGATGAGGGTAGTGACTTGCGCGACAGCATCAGTAATTATGTTTATATGAAACATAGCTACTGGTACGGGAGCCTGCTGGCACTGGCCGGTGCTATGTTCATTTTTAACGGTGCCATACATCTACAACCCCATCCCGCAGCGCAACCTGTGGTAAGAAAAGTAGGGAAAGGTTATAATATTATCTTGGGGATATCCTTGTTCGGGGTTATCTATTTTCCGCATTTGGACTACCCTATCTGGCACTATGCTTTTGCTATCGTATTCTTTTTGGGTTCTGCAATTATTACCGCTTTTGTTTCCAACGAAGAGAAACATTGGACACGTTATGTGTTAGCAGTGGCAGTGGTACTCCCAGTGGTCCTTGCCTTAGATTTTATCGGTCTTTTTAGTTTGTTCTGGGGCGAGGCCATTGCGTTGTTTTTTATTGCAACACACTACATTCTGGAATCCCAATAACCGCCTTTTTCAAATACCCTATTTAAATCCTAATTTCATCGTTCCAAAAAAGAAGCGATTCCCTATGAATAAAAAAGCTCTATTACTCCTATTACTTGTCCTTTGTATTGGTTTATTTTCCTGTAACCATAAAGCGGCTAAAACAGGTTCACAAAAAACTGATAATTCCAAAAATACTGCCGATTCTACCAAAACGGATACCAGTAAAATTTTCCAAAGGCAAAAGCTTTATGTCATTGCCCCGAACGGACTAAGCCTGCGGAAAGAAAATTCATTGGAAAGTCAAAAACTAATTGGCATGCCTTTAGGAAGCCAAGTGCTACTCTTGGAGAAAAGCAACACCGCTAATTTGGAAATAGAACATATCAAAGGCAATATGCTCAAAGTTAGTTTTGATGGGCAAGTGGGCTATGCTTTTAGCGGCTATGTATCCCCTATATGGTTACGGTCAGAAAATGAAGATATTGAGGCCTATCTCACAAAACTAAAAGAAACTTTTCCAAGTGTAAGTTTTGAAAGTAAACGTACAAATCCCGATTTTCACGAAGGAATCATAGACACTATTACGTTACCAGCCAGCAGTTGGAGTGAAGCCTTTTATCTTATTTCCGCAATTTATGAGCTGCCAAAATCCTTGGGCTTTCCCAATCCGACAGGGTCCGACAAAGAACTACTGGAAGAACCCAACAAACCCGAAGAGACTTGGTTTAGTGAGTTGGATGTAGAACGTGCAAATAATACCTTGACAAAAATTACGTATAACTACCGTACGGAGGGTTTTGGTGATATTATAAGTCTTACCAGATTGGAAAGCAACAAGTTTCAAGTGGAACATATAGGGTTTGTAGATTAATCTTTAGTATGGTCTTTCACCTTTTAGTTAACACTAGGCCTAATAATTTTAAATCCTTACTACCATTCTGTTATTCTAAAAACTCTAAACATACCGGACTCGGAAGCTCTATTTGATATAAGTATTCCAAAATACCCATTTGTAAGTCCCGTTTATAAACTGAAATGTTATTACTCCTTTGATTGGCAACTAATAGAAATTTACCCGTAGGATCCATATTAAAATTTCGAGGCCAATCTCCACGAACGCCTTCCCTACCAACAAGGCTAAGTTTTCCGGTTTGGGAATGGACTTGAAAAATAACAATGGTATTCTCTCCCCTATTGGATCCATATAAGAATTGGCCGTCTGGCGCCAAATGAATATCCGCACAGTAACTCTCACCATTAAAAGCCGCGTCCAACGTGCTTTTGGTTTCCACCGTTTCGTATTCATCTTGAGAATTCTTTTCAAATACGGTAATGGTAGAATTCAACTCGTTTATGACGTAAAGGAACTTTTCTTCTTGTCCAAAGGCAAAATGCCGAGGCCCAGCCCCAGAAACCATATTCAAAGTAGGTTGATTTACCGAACTAAATTTTCCATCTTTAAATTGATAGCGCTTTACAATATCCAAACCTAGGTCGGCAACAAAAATCTTATTCTTTATAAAGTGTGCCGAATGGGCGTGGGATGTTTTTGCGGTATCCAATTGCTTATGGTCAATAAATTGTGGGTTAGCGCGCAATGAACCATTTTCCTCAGTTTCGTAAATTACTATACTACCACCAGTGTAATTGGATACCGCCACTAAACTCCCATTTTCTGAAAGACTTACATGGCAAGGATGCTCACCCATGGTGGATTTTATGTTTAATCTAGTTAAAGCGCCTTCGTTAATTTCAAAAGCCGCCACAGCGCCATTTTCTCCTTCAAAATCAGCAACCTCGCTTACGGCGTACAGGTGTTTTTTATTGGATGCAATTTTCAAATAAGAAGGGTTTTTCAAAATTGCCGCCAAAGTCTTGTTCGTTAACTGTCCGTTATCAGTATTAAATGTGTAACTATATATCCCCTCACTCCCATTATCGGTATAAGTTCCTACAAAAAGAATATGATTTTCTTGAAGAGATGTCATTTTACAGCTGATAAAAAGAAATAAGGAAATAGATGTAAATATCCAAAGCGCATGTTTCATGTATTTGATGTTCAATACCCTAAAAATAAGTACAATTATTCAGATGTATTCTACTATACTTTAAAAGAGATGAAACTTTTAAGCCAAGTTGAAACCCTTTAAATCGTCATTTTTATAGCGTGTTTTTAGTTGTATATGTCCAATTACAAAAAGTACACAACAGATATCGCAAAAGACACAACATAAATTCCGCTCCATAGTCAGTTAATTATAGTTTTGTTCTCCTATGATAACGTTCAATTTTCATAGTTTTAAAACCCTGTTCGCAGTTTTAATGATCACATTATTTTCTGCGTCCAAAATTATGGGTCAAAAAGTTGCTCCAGTGGCTGCTGCTGATACCTATACTCTGGGCATCAATTTTACCCTAGAACGGAATGTCTCCAATGGCCTGCTCTCAAATGATAATGATGCAAACGGCGATGCAACAATGAACGTTCAGACAAGCCCGATTTCTAATCCTTCTAATGGCCTTGTCGTCTTAAATTCTGATGGCAGTTTTTCCTATACTCCAAATAATGGTTTTTTAGGTGCTGATAGTTTTAGATATAGGGTTTGTGACGATGGCTCTCCGAACGATATTGTGTCTCGATTTGATTTTAATAACCCTGATTTGACTATAGCAACCATTGGGCCAGATGCTACATCGGTAAATCCATTAGCTGCACAATTGGGTTGTGGTGTTTATTTTCCAACAGGAGCGGGAGGATCAACAGGCTTTGACATTAATATTCCCAATACCGGGGGTATATTTAATTTTACCAGTTTTACCGCATCTTTCGAATATGAAGATCAAGAAAGCACTGCGGATATTATAACCGCCGGAAACTTTAGGGTATATCATATAACAGGAAATCAAATAGGTATTCGGGTGGATGTAATAAACGGATCAACGGGATTGGCGAATTCCTTCACTGTTAACTTGGGAAATTTTGTTGCAGGAAACAATACGTACATTATTTCCTATGATGAACTAAAAGGAGCAATAACCTATACCGCCAATGGGACAACTACCTTATTTAATGTAGCTCCCGCATTTTCCCCATTGAATACAGCCTTAGCGTCGGATATTCTATTAGGAAGGTTTATGGATGGTAGTGGGTCTACAAGACCTTCATTCTGTAGTATGGAGTTTATTGACGATAGCAAATTATGTGATGAAGCAGATGTAATCTTAAATGTTACGGCAAGCGTAATTACAAATAGAAAGATTACCTATCGCGTTAAACCTAATTAAAATATTGATTAAAGACCCCAAAGGTTAAAAGGGTTCTTATCATTTGAACTATCCTTTTTACGCACTTTATCCACCGCTATCTTATACGTAGGGTCCTCCATGACATTAACATCTATGATATCCTCTGCATCGTTCAATAACCGGATACAATCTTTGCTCAAGTGCCTCAGATGCACTTTTTTGCCTGCTTTAGCATAGCGCTCCGTAATCTTGTTCAACGCCTCAATACCCGACATGTCTGCAACACGACTCTCTTGAAAATCGATAATGACCTCCTCAGGATCATTTTGAATATCAAACTTCTCCGCAAACAGGGTAGTGGAACCAAAAAATAAAGGACCATAAATCTCATAGTGCTTTACTCCATTTTCATCTACGTGCTTTCTTGCTCTAATACGTTTGGCGTTCTCCCAAGAATATGCCAGGGCAGAAATAATAACACCCAATAAAACGGCCACAGCCAAGTTATGCGTAATGGCGGTAATCAAGGTAACCAAAACCATTACCACAACATCTGAATTGGGCATTTTTCGAAAGGTCTTAAAACTGGCCCACTCAAACGTACCAATGGCCACCATGAACATTAAACCTACCAACGCGGCCATAGGCAACTGTTCTATGAGGCTAGACCCGAACATGATAAATACAAGTAACATTACGGCTGCAGTTATTCCCGAAAGACGCGCTCTAGCACCGGAAGATGTATTGATCAAACTCTGCCCTATCATTGCGCAACCTCCCATAC
>JBARUM010000844.1:0-1669 GCA_049645725.1 Maribacter sp. | reverse complement strand
AAATACCCTAAACCCGGCGGAGATTGAGTCTATATCGGTTTTAAAAGATGCTGCATCCACCTCACTATACGGTTCTAGGGCAGCAAATGGAGTTGTATTGATTACGACCAAACAAGGAAAGACTGGTCAGACCAATGTTAGTTTTAATGTTTCTACTGGCCTTCAAATGGTGCCTCAGAGAGGTCGAGTTCAAATGATGAACGCTGTAGAGTTTGCCCAATTTAAAAAGGAATACTACGAAGATCAAGGTGACCCAGTACCTGAAATCTTTCAAAATCCATCTGATTTTGAAGGGAAAAATAATGATTGGTACGATGCCTTGCTTCGTACGGCTCCCCAAAGTATATACAGTCTTTCCTTGTCGTCAAATACTGAGAAATTTCGAAGTGCTGTTACCTTAGGGTTTACAGACCGTGAAGGAGTTGTATTAGGAAGTGATTGGCAGCAATTTACTGCACGTGCGAATCTGGCATATGACATATCTGACAAGGTAGAGATAGGTTTAAATGTTGCACCTAGTATGGTTATTGACAACACACCTAGAACAGATGGAACCAGAGGACAGGGTATTTTATTCAATGCCTTGCACACATGGCCAGTTATGCCAATTTTCAATGATGATGGTACAAGAACAGAGTTCAATAGGTTTCCAGCGAATACCGGAAATATTTTTGCCTATGCAAATTGGCTTAATTCAGCTGAACGGATAAAAGATGAAACAAAAGATCTTAACTTATTGTCAAACGCTTATATAAACTGGAAACCTATTCCAGGACTTAGTATAAAATCAAGTTTAAACGCTGAATTTTATCGTAATAATTATACATTCTTTAGTCCTACCAATGCTACTTTTAGAATTAATAGACCTTTACCTACCCAAAACGAAGCAATTTGGGACAATAGAGAAACGTTCTCATGGCTTAATGAAAATATTGTTACGTATACCAAATCAATTAGTGATCATAATTTTTCAATCCTTGGTGGGTTTACCTATCAAAAATTCCGTTTGGACAGAAGCCAAATAAGAGCTACTGATTTTCCTGATGACAGGCTTCCGGTTTTACAAGCTGCTGTAAATATCGATAGAGGAGCTACTTTTGATCAAGTACAGGAAAATTCATTGGTTTCAGCTCTTTCTCGCCTTACATACAGTTACAAAGGTAAATACTTGTTGACTGCATCAATACGTGCTGATGGATCGTCTAGATTCGGGTCTGAGAATAGATGGGGAACATTCCCTTCAGTGTCTGCTGGTTGGATAGTATCTGATGAAGCTTTTATGGAGAATTCAGAGGCAATATCGCTATTAAAATTTAGAAGTAGTTTTGGGGTTACCGGTAACAATAATATAGGTAATTATACACAATATGCTTTAGTGGATAATAACGTTCCTGCTGTGTTTGGAGACACATTTGCACCAGGGTCTGCAGTAAGTTCTCTGTCCAATCCTAATCTAGGTTGGGAGACCACAAAACAATTTGATGTTGGACTTGATTTAAGCCTTTTTAATGATAGAGTATCCTTTATTTACGATTATTACACCAAAAATACAACCAACTTATTATTTAACGTAGAGGTGCCTCAAGAATCTGGTTTTTCAAACTTCAGTGATAATATCGGAGAAATTAAATTTTGGGGTCATGAATTTTCGTTAAATACTGTAAATACA
>JBARUM010000843.1:0-1579 GCA_049645725.1 Maribacter sp. | reverse complement strand
CTACTAGAAAATCATCTTGAGAGATACCAAAATCGTATAATTGCTTCATCTCCTAATAAACTTTATAACTTTTTATTTTGTCGGTTTTATGAAAAAAACCAAATTTTTCGGCCTGCTTTTCGACCTTTTCAAACCCTTCCATGGTTATGTCTCCTCGTAATTGAAATGGAATTTCTTCAAAACCGTTCAATATGGCCTCTGCCAAACAACAAAGTGCAGTTCCTCTTGGAGAGCATGAGGTGGTGAGATAATCTGGATCTTTCTCAAGCGCTACGGAGGCACTAAAAGGTGTGATGCAGATATTTGGAAAATCGTTCAATCCCTCTGAAAGAGCTGTGGGTACGGACAAGTCTGAAATCACAGTTTTTTTCATAATATCAATATGGTGTTCATTTATTATGGCATCATTGGTATTCACCGCTACCAAAATACCGTTACAGTTTTTTAAATCTTGAAGATTAACACTAGTTACAATTTCTATAGTTTTATTCGCACTCAAACCTACTATCTGATTTGCCTGGTTTTTCAGTCTTTTTAAATCCTTACCCACCAGCAGTAGTTGGGCTACGTTTAAGTCAGTTTCTTTACATAGCCGCTTGGCCAAAATCTTTCCTATATTACCCATCGCTCCTACAATACCTATTTTTAGTGGGGTGTTTTTATCTAAAAAAGATAACAAATGGCGTTTGAAATTGGCATAACCTATAACGGAAGTCAGTGTGTTACCTGTTAAAACTTTTGTTCCTTCCGGCTCCAAAATCATTTTACCATTACCTGATAATATAGAATTGTAACCTCCTAGACTAATGTATTTAGAACCGGTTAAAGCAGCCAAGTCAACAGCAATTTGAATGTTGCATAGTATTTTTTTTCGGCTTCCTGTACGATGTGATTTTTCCATAGAAGCAGAATCAAGCGGTAATACAACAGTGGTCAAATGTATTTTACCGTTGTATAAGTTTTTAGCATTTAGAACAAAGGGCTCCATATCAATTAGTGTTGCCCATTTAGAAAATAAGCGCAGCAACCCTGTGTCTGAAGCTTTTGTAAAAGACTTGAAAAGCATTCTCATTTCTTCTGTTGGGTAGGCAAAATGTGCAACAAAACCAACCTGTACTGCATTTTTGGCAGGAAGTTCTATTTCTGTAGATATAAAACCAGAACTTGGCATTAATCCCTTACTATCAGAAAAAGGATCATTTTGCATTAAATGTCTAGTTAAACTGTAATAGTCTTTCTTTTTTAAGAGCGAACAGAGGTCTGCTAATCCAATGCTCATTTTTTTGATATCCCTTTTACCAATCTTTACAGATGGCTCAATACGCAATGTATTCGATGCCGAAATGGAAGGTAAAATTCGCAAACCGTGTTCTTTTAGTAAATAAGAGGATAGCACGTAACCAAAAACCTTCTTTTGTTGCAATATTCTAGGAAATAAGCTCTTAGAATTGCTCGCAAATTTGATACCTAACATCAATCCTTTCCCTTTAACCGATTCAATAATTTTTGGATACTCGTTCTGAATTTCCAGAAGTTGCTGCTTAATTTTTTTTCCCTTCTTTCCTGCAACCTTTGGAAC
>JBARUM010000842.1:0-2871 GCA_049645725.1 Maribacter sp. | reverse complement strand
ACCCCACCGTAAACGGTGAGGGGAAAACTATAGAAATTAATTTTTTTGACTTTGAGGGTGACCTGTACGACCAAAAAATTCAGGTTCATTTATTAAACAGACTTAGGGACGAACGCAAATTTGAATCACTTGATGCTTTAAAAGAGCAGCTGGCAAAAGACAAAGAAAAATCCCTTGAAATCATTTTTAAATAATTATGTGGAATGCATTCTTATTTCGAAGAATAGACAACAGTTCACTTATAATTTTTCGCATTTTTTTTGGAATCCTTATCTCCTTGGAATGTTTTGGAGCAATTGCCACCGGATGGGTGAAAAGGAATCTGATAGCTCCACAATACACCTTCCCTTTTATTGATTTTGAATGGTTGAGCCCATTACCGGGATACGGTATGTACATATACTTCTCGGTAATGGGAGCATTAGGTATCTGTATCGCCTTAGGTTATCGCTATAAATTCAGCGTCGTTGCTTTTACGCTGCTATGGACCATCGCCTATTTAATGCAGAAAACCGCCTATAACAATCACTATTACCTGTTAGTATTGATTTCCTTACTCATGTGTTTTTTTCCGGCTAACAAAGGCAGTTCGCTAGATGTAAAACAAAATCCCAGCATTAAAGAGGATTCCATGTTCGCCTATGTAAAATGGATAATAGTGCTACAACTATTCATAGTTTACGTTTACGCCTCCATGGCAAAACTATACGGGGATTGGCTGGATTTTGGAATGATAAAAATCTTGATGCACCCCAAAGCAGATTACTTTTTAATCGGAGATTTGTTACAGCAGCCATGGGCCCATAAAGTAATTGGAACGGTGGGTATTCTTTTTGATTTACTCATTATTCCTTCACTTTTATGGAAACCTACCCGTAAAATTGCCTTTTTCGCTTCTATTTTCTTTCATTTGTTCAATTCTATAGTCTTTCAAATAGGAATTTTTCCTTATCTCTCGTTGGCTTTCTCTGTTTTCTTTTTTGAGCCTGAAACCATTAGAAAAATTTTCTTTAAAACAAAGCGGACCTTTTTAATCTCACAGATTGAAATACCAGCGTATAAAAAGGTTTTTCTGGCCGGGTTTTGTGTTTACTTTTCACTTCAACTTACACTACCCATAAGACACTATTTTATAGAAGATGATGTACTCTGGACAGAAGAAGGTCACCGCATGAGTTGGCGTATGATGCTCCGTAGCCGTTCAGGTCACGGTCAATTCAAGGTTGTAAACCATACCAACGGAGAAGAGTTTTTTATCCAACCCGATGATTATTTGACAAAAGGTCAAAAACGAAAGGTATTCGCCTATCCCGATTTTGCATGGCAATTTGCCAAATACCTGAAAAAAGAATTTGAACAGAATGGCGACAGTATTTCTGTCTATCTAAAAAACTCCACGATAAGTATCAATGGCCGACCGTACACTCCCTTTATTAAGCCTGAAACAGATTTGGCAAATGTCCCTTGGAAACCATTAGGGCATCATAATTGGATATTACCCTCGCAGTTAAGTGAATAAACTATTTTTTTTGCTCATTTCCTTTAACATGTGCCCCAAGCTTTGAGAGCAATCATGAAAAACAGTTTAAAATTTCGCTGTCCTCTGACATAATTGCAAAGCCATTCCAAAAGGGTCTCGCAACATAATCAAATGGCTACCGTCTTCCTTACGTACTTCTTCAACAAAAGAAGCTCCTTCTTTTTCCAAACGTTCTCTATCTTCTTGAGCATTTTCAGAGACAAAGGCTACGTGAAAAGTAAGGGGATGCTGTTCAGAAAAATTAGCAATCTCGGCATCTGATCTATGATATAATTCAATTGCCACCCTACCCGAAGAATCTGCCAAAAAAGTCATAAATGGTGGTTCTTTTTGTTCAAACGCCACTGTGAGACCCAAATGGGCAGTATACCATTGGACCACTTTTTTAACATCCTTTACATTTAATGCAAAATGTTCAAAAACCATAACTTACCTATTTGATTATCGTGCATAACAAATGTATCTATTTTAAATCATAAGATTAGTTTAAATTTGCTCTTTTAAAGACTTAAAATAATGTTACAATTACAGGCTATTCGTGAGCATAAGGACGAAATATCATCCGCCCTTAAAAAGCGAAATATCGATGGAAGTACTTTACTAAATAACGCACTTCAATTAGATGAAGAGAGACGTGCTACGCAAACACGTTTGGATTCCGTTCTTGCTCAATCTAATAGCCTTTCCAAGGAAATTGGCATATTGTACAAATCTGGTAAAGCAGCGGAGGCCAATATGATTAAGGAAAAAACAGCCTCCCTAAAAGAAGAATCCAAACAATTGGGAGAGGATTTGAACGGGATTGCCCAAAAGCTTCAAGCCTTGCTTTATCAAATACCCAATGTTCCCCACGAATCAGTTCCTAGTGGAAATTCTGAAGAGGACAATGAAGAAGTTTTTAAAGAGGGGACTATTCCCACTTTGGAAAAAGAAGCGCTTCCGCATTGGGAGCTGGCGAAAAAATATGACATTATAGATTTTGAACTTGGTGTGAAAATTGCGGGTGCAGGATTTCCCGTATACAAGGGAAAAGGTGCACGTTTACAACGTGCTTTAATTGCTTATTTCCTTGATAAGAACACGGCAGCGGGATATACAGAAATACAGGTCCCACATTTGGTGAATGCAGTATCTGGCTATGGAACTGGTCAATTACCGGACAAGGAAGGCCAAATGTACCACGTTACCGCAGATGACCTTTATCTAATTCCAACAGCAGAAGTTCCTGTGACCAACATTTTTAGAGATGTTATTTTAAACGAAAGTGATTTCCCAATACAATATACAGGATATACACCGTGCTGTAGGAGAGAGGCCGGTAGTGATGGGGC
>JBARUM010000841.1:0-9721 GCA_049645725.1 Maribacter sp. | reverse complement strand
TTTTCAATGGTCCCCATTGGTGCTATGCCTATTTTTTCATCCTTTCGGGTTCCATTTTGAATAATGGCAATAGGAGTTTCCGATTTTCCTTCTTTTGTAAAAAGTGCAACGATTTGAGAAAGTTTGGACATCCCCATGAGAATAATTACAGTTGCGCTCGACTTTGCAGCCAGAGCAACATCCTTTGATAATTTATGTTCCTTGGTAGTACCCGTTATGACCCAAAAACTTTCAGTTGCTCCCCTTTTGGTAACTGGTATATTTTGAAAGGCCGGGACAGATAAACTACTTGAAATTCCTGGTACCATAGCTACTTCTATTCCAAAACTAGCCGCAAATTCCATTTCTTCCGCACCGCGACCAAAAACGAAAGGGTCACCACCTTTAAGACGAACCACATGACCATGAGATTTTGCCCGACTAACGATCAGTTCATTTATCTGCGCTTGTTGATAGGCATAACAACCTTTACGCTTACCAACGAATATTTTTTCCGCTTGCGGAGCATATGCTAATAGTTCGTCATTTACCAAGGCGTCGTACAGAACTACGTCTGAACTTTGTAAAGCTTTTATCGCTTTTAAGGTGATGAGTTCCGCATCACCAGGACCAGCTCCAACAACCGTTAGGCCGCCTTTGCCCCCAAAAGGAGAAGAACTGTTTACTCGAGAGGAAGTTCTCTCCGGTTCTCCAAAAGGGGGAATACCTCCTCTTATATTGTGCGTTATGTGGTTTTCAGAAGGTTTCATTACTTATCGGCTGCCACGGTTTCCAATTCTATGGCTCTAAACTCCTCCACTTGACTCAAAAATGATTTTGCATCGGCTAAATAGCTTTTCGCAAAGGTTTCCGTTGGTTCGTTTTTATTCAATTGAAGTACTAAGCCTTCAAAACCTCCCTCAATATTTAACCTACCTGCGGCAACAAACTTTTCATCAAAGTCCTTTATAATACTGTTGTGGGTATTAACTTTAGATTTCTCTTCAGTAAGTAATGCTTTAGCAGTATTGACCATACTGGAATACGAGTGATAAATACTTGCTGCCCATTTCCCATCATTTAAAGTTTCTTCGGCATTCTGTATCTTCTCCTTACTTTCAAACAAAAGTGTAGCTATTAGATCGATGATTACTCCTGCGCATTCTCCAATCCCTATTTCCTTTTTGTAACGCTCCGTGTTACCCCAGTCTATAAAATCCTCTTGCGTTAAGTTCTCAACATCGGTTAAGGGCTTAAGAATATCATAAAAATACATTTGACCATTTTTTTGATAATAATCCGCATAGGAAAGTACACCACCATTTTTATCAAAATCATTGAGAATTAACCGAAGGGCTTCTGGCCCTCTCTTACTTGGCACCTTCACTACTTTATCCGCAAAACGTCCCTCGCCATTGCCTATATTCCCTCCACCTAATAAAACCTGTAATGCAGGGGCAACCAATTTATCCTTTGTTCTTACGGACATTCCCTGAAACCCGATATTGGCCATATTATGTTGCCCACAGGCATTCATACAACCACTAATCTTTATTACGACGTCAGAATTGCCGATGTACTGAGGATATTCCGCCTTAATAATCCTTTCCAACTCCACCGCAATTCCGGTGCTACTTGCAATACCCAAATTACAGGTATCCGTACCGGGGCAAGCTGTTATATCCAAAGCTTTATTATAACCGGCTTCAACGAATCCTAATTTCTCCAATTCCGTGTAGAAAAAAGGAACTAACTCCTCTTTTACATAGGGAATTAAAATATTCTGTCTGAGTGATAATCGTATTTCCCCCGCGGCATAGTTCTGAACCAAATCGGCCAATAATCGAGCTTTATCCGTGTAAAAATCACCTAGTAAAACTTTAATCCCAATGGCGACATAACCCGCCTGCTTTTGAGGTACAATGTTAGTCGTCTTCCATTTCTCAAAAGCCTTAGTATCTGTAATTTCAACTTTCGGTGCGGTCGCATCGGCTATTACTGCCTGTGGGTAAGCAAGTGCATCTATAGGAAATGTGTGGCTGGGAATCGCTATTTGCTCAGCTTCCAACAATTTCTTAAACCCGTCTAATCCCAAATCCTTCAACAAGAATTTCATTCTCGCCTTGGCTCTACTTTTTCGTTCGCCATACCTATCAAAAACACGGATTACACCATCCATCAAGGGAATTATCTTATCCGATGGTAAAAACTCAAAAAGCACATCGGCGTGTCTGGGCTGCGAACCTAATCCACCTCCTAACATCACTTTAAAACCTATAACACCTTCCTTAATTTTAGCAATAAAACCTATATCATGCATGTAGGAAAGTCCTGTATCCGCATCACTTGCAGAAAAGGAAACCTTGAACTTACGCCCCATTTCTTGACTGATCGGATTTCTTAAAAAATAGCGAAACAAAGCATCCGCATAAGGAGAAACATCAAATGGTTCATCCACATCTATCCCTGCCGTTTCACTAGCGGTAATATTGCGCACGGCATTACCGCATGCTTCGCGAAGTGTAATGTCATCCTTTTCAAGTTGGGCCCAAAGCTCCGGAGTGCGATTTAAATCCACGTAGTGAATTTGAATATCCTGTCGTGTAGTAATGTGCAAACGACCTGTGGAATATTCATCGGACACGTCACAAATACGCCTCAATTGCTTGGACGTAACCTTTCCGTACGGCAACTTGATACGAATCATTTGAACGCCCTGTTGTCGCTGTCCGTAAACACCACGAGCCAAACGAAGGCTTCTAAATTTTTCCTCATCCAATTTTCCTTCGTGGAATTCATGGATCTTACGCTCCAATTCCAAGATATCTTTCTCTACGACCGGATTTTCTATTTCTGTTCTAAAACTTTGCATGGTCCTACCCGACCTCCCAAAGGGGAGGAGCTCTTTACGGTATTTAATTAATCTTTATTTTTTCCCTCCTAGCCTCCCTACTTCGACTGCGCTCAGCACAAGCTTGGGAGAAACATTTACTCGGGTTCGTAAACGTTACTATTTATATTTAATGAATCCTATAGACTAAGTAGGTTAATTGACCTACTTGACCTTATAATTTTACTTTTCAATCCACACCTTTTATCTATGTTATATACGCTTTAATAAAGAGTTACCTCTTTGAATGTTATGGGGCTCTTTTTAGTTAATAAATCCTGCTCCTACCGTACTATTCGTTTGGGTATCGATTAAAATAAAAGAACCATTGGTCCTATGATTTTTAAATTTATCATAGAAAATGGCCTTGTTCAATCTAAAACTTACTTGCGCTATATCATTCATTCCCAGGGTATCCGTCTCCGTATCTATGCCGGAGTAATCAGGCTCAATCTTATGTTGAACCGCAGCTACTTTAGCTAGTACCTTATTAACACCATGTTGTACAATATACTTGTTGCCCGCCGCCAATTTTTGAGAATCCATCCAAGACACAGTGGCTGTAAATTGTTTATCTATAGTTGGCAAATCATTAACCTTAACCAACATATCTCCCCTACTCACATTAATCTCATCTTCTAGGGTTATTGTTACCGATGATCTTCTTGAAGCTGTTCTGTACTTCTTATCATGGAAATAAATTGCCTTGATTTTGGATGTTGTCTGCGAGGGTAAAGCCACTACGGAATCTCCAACACTTAGCTCACCACCGTAAACTTTTCCTGCAAATCCCCTAAAATCATGAAATTCGTCTGTTTTTGGTCGGATTACATACTGCACCGGAAATCTTGGTGTTCCAACATTGGATACGGCGGCCAAATCCAAACCTTCCAAGTGCTCTAGCAAGGTCTCGCCTTTGTACCAAGGCGTATTATCAGATTTATTCACCACGTTATCACCCTTCAAAGCGCTAACCGGAATAAACGTTATTTTTTGATCTTCGTAATCACGCTTGTCCATCAATTGTTCAAAATCAGACTTTATCTCATTGTATCGCTCTTCGGAAAAATCGACCAAATCCATCTTGTTGATGGCAACGACGACCTCTTTGATTCGAAGTAAATTATTTATGAAAAAATGACGATTCGTTTGTTCGATCACACCTTTTCTGGCATCTATTAAAATAATGGCCGCTTGTGAGGTAGAAGCCCCAGTAACCATATTACGTGTATATTCTACATGACCTGGAGTGTCGGCTATAATGTAACTTTTCTTTTGGGTAGAGAAATAAATATGGGCCACATCAATGGTGATGCCCTGTTCCCTTTCTGCCACCAGCCCGTCTGTAGCCAAAGAGAAATCCAAATAATCGTAACCCTTTTGCTTACTCGTTTTTTCTATGGCCTCAAGCTTGTCCGTGGTCAAAGATTTGGTATCGTAAAGTATCCTTCCGATCAAGGTGCTTTTACCATCGTCTACACTTCCTGCTGTTGCTATTTTTAGTACTTCCATATTCGTTACCAGTTGTTAGTTTATGGTTGTTGGTTCTATTCGCTTTAACTTTCAACGAACAACCAACAACTATCAACCCTATTAAAAATATCCCTGTTGTTTTCTTTTTTCCATAGCGGCCTCGGAACGCTTATCATCTATACGTGCGCCTCTTTCGGAAATAGTTGAATCCCTAATTTCCTGCACCACGGCATCAATATCCGCTGCCTCCGAGAATACGGCTGCGGTGCAGCTCATATCCCCAACCGTTCTAAAACGAACCATTTTCTCTAACACTTCTTCATCTTCTTCCTGATACACGTAATCCGAATGTGACCATATTAATCCGTCACGCAAAAAGACCTTCCTTTTGTGTGCAAAATAGATGGATGGAATCTCAATTCCTTCTTCCTTTATATAGGACCAGACATCTAATTCCGTCCAATTGGAAATAGGAAAAACACGTACGTTCTGGCCCAATTCTATCTGGCCATTCAGCATATCAAACAATTCCGGGCGTTGGTTGCGCTCGTCCCATTGTCCAAAATCGTCACGAACGGAAAAAATACGTTCTTTAGCTCGTGCTTTTTCTTCATCTCTCCTTGCTCCACCTATGCAGGCATCGAACTTAAATTCCTCAATGGCGTCCAATAATGTAGTGGTCTGCAACGAGTTCCGGCTGGAATACCGTCCCGATTCCTCCTTTACTTTCCCTTGATCTATGGAATCCTGAACATTTCTTACAATGAGTTCCAAGCCTAGCTCCGCCACTAACCTATCCCTGAATTCTATTGTTTCAGGAAAGTTATGTCCTGTATCTATATGCATTAAAGGAAAAGGGATTTTGGCAGGCCAAAATGCCTTTTGTGCCAAACGAACCAATGTGATGGAATCTTTTCCACCAGAAAAAAGAAGGACTGGCTTTTCAAATTGCGCAGCCACTTCCCTAAAAATATAAATGGCTTCATTCTCTAAGGCATTTATATGTGAGGTATCGTTCAAAATCACTTCTTCTAGCTCTTGTGGCAACTCCAGGTCTGTGCTATTAATTCCCATATTCTAATCTAATATCTTATTAGTCTAATTTCTAAAATCCGTATTATGTATGTAAACCACATTCTCTATTCTCCAACACCTTTGTAGGGTCAAAATATTTATGTTCATTCGGCAAACCCTTTTCTTCTAGATAGGCATCTAAATGCGTATCGTTCCAATGGTAAAACGGACTCACTTTTAAAACCCCGTCCTTACTTAAACTAAGTATATCCAAAGAATCTCTGTGCGCGGTCTGCCCCTTTCTAAGGTTGGTGAACCAAACGTCCGGTTTATGTGCCGTCATTGCCCTTCTAAAAGGCTCCAATTTTACCTGCTCGGTAAATAAGGCATGCTTTTCGTCATCTATTTGAGGAATTCCCATTACCACATCCCTGTGCGCCGTAGTCTGCTTCGGCACGTATAAATCTATATTCAGATTTAAGCGTTCTATAAGTTCCTCTGCATGTTTATAGGTGTTTGGGGTATTATAGCCCGTATCACACCAGATGACAGGGACATTCTCCTTCACCTGTGTTACCGCATAGAGAATAGCAACTTCATAAGGGCGAAAGTTAGTTGTAACAACCGGCTTTTTTGCATGTTCCACGGCCCAAGAAATGATTTCCTCTGGTGGAATTCCCTTGAACTGACTATTTAATTTTTTTATTTCGCTGTCTGTAAATGCCATTCCGCTAATTATTTACCCCAATTAATCTTATTCCAAAATCGTTCATGGAAAAAATATAAAAACATCTTTGTCACAAAATCTATGGAGGCTATAGATGCCGCTATGGCAACCTCCCCCGTTAGCAGGTAAGAAACCAGCAAAGTGTCCAGCGTACCGATGACACGCCAACTAACTGCTTTGGCAATACTGCGCATGGGCCGTTCAGAACTCTTATCAGAATCGTATTTGCTTTTGGTGTTTTTCCTATCAAGAATTAATTGATCTACAATCATACTTTTCAACAACTATTATTATCCTACTAATTTAATAGGATAACAAAAATAAAATTAATATTGGAACTACAACTATGATAAATCCAAATAAGTATAATTACCCTATAGATTTAATAGATTATTAACAAAAGGAACTTAAAATTTAGGATTTGACAAACAACTATCCACCAAAACAAAAGGAAAGTCGTGTTATTTAAGTAAATCCGCCAGGGTGGTATTGCGATATACGGATAGGTTGGCATCCCTAACCTTGAGCATCAACTTATGTACGGAACAAGATTCCTCATCTGGGCAATCGCTGCATTTCTCATAGAAATTAAGGCTAACGCAAGGCACCATAGAAATGGGTCCTTCCAGCACTCGCATGACATCGGTCATTAAAATGTCATCTGGGCCCTTAATAAGGTAATATCCGCCACCTTTTCCCTTCTTAGAACCTAGAAAACCTGTTTTCCGTAGTGACAGCAAAATACTTTCCAGGAATTTTTGCGAAATATTCTCCTGTTCCGCAATCTCCGCAATCTGAACGGGCTTTTTATCCTTCTGGGCACCTAGATAAGCCAAGGCCTTGAGGCCATATTTTGTTTTTTTGGAGAGCATATAGCTAAGATAAGGAAATGTAGATGAAGTTAGTTGAATCCCTTCTCGGTTTCCTTTGACTTCAATAACGATCCTATATATTTACTAGAACTAAAAAACTACTATTTATATCGATGGATTTTAATCACGCTACATTTCCCGAAAAACTATTTGCTTGCTGGCACCCTGTAGGGTATAGTCATGAGGTAAAAGCGCAGGAGCCATTTGGCACTTTTCTTTTGGATGAAGCCGTGGTCATTTGGCGAACTTCAGATGGGGAAGTACATGCTATGCGGGATGTTTGTATACATAGGGGAACAGCCTTATCCTTAGGATGGATTCAGGACGATTGTTTGGTTTGTCCCTATCACGCTTGGCAATTTGATAAAAAAGGGGATTGTGTAAAGATTCCCCAAGCACCGGACGCCGAAATTCCCAGTAAAGCAAAAACACCGACCTACTACTGTCAAGAAAAATTCGGAGTGGTATGGGTCGCTTTAACGGCACCGGTCTATGACCTTCCTGATGTTCCTGAATATGAAAACCCGGATTGGAAACTGGTAAATACCGGACCTTTTCCATGGAAGAGCGATAGTTCAAGGCAAATTGAGAATTTTACCGATTTCGGTCATTTTCCCTGGGTACATCCCGGACTTTTAGGAGACCCGGAACGACCCAAAGTACCCGAATGCAAGGTAACCGTCAAAGACTCGGTTTTGCACTATTCCGTAGTGCGACCAGAAGCCACCAACAGTGATGATTTTCCCATTTTCGCCAATGACGAGGTCGTAAAACCGGAGCGTAGAAGTGTTTATGAATTACACCTTCCCTACACCATCGTTTTGCGCTTGGGATGGGGCGGCGAAAAAGGTATGGTCTACTTTTTTACATCACAGCCTATTTCACATAACAAATGCCGGGGATTCTGTATTATAGGTCGCAACTATGACCATGACGAGCCGGACACCATTTTACAGGAATTTGAACAGGTGATTTTTGACCAGGACAAACGTATCGTTGAATCGCAACGTCCGGAGCAAGTCCCTTTTGATTTTACCGAAGAATTGCACTTGAAATTCGATGCGGTAGCCATGAATTACAGAAGAGCCATGAAAAAACAGAAACTTGATTATTGACCAACTATACCAAACCATGATGCAAAAACTTTTACTAGCCCTTCTTTTTATCTTTTTCAGCTTTGGCCTAAAAGCTCAAACAACATTGATTAAAAATGTAAATCTTTGGGACGGTACCAGTGACCGCCTAAACAAAAACGTAAGCGTTCTTATTGAAAAGAACCTTATTCAAAAGGTTTCTAAAACTATTCCCGAACCCCAAGGAGCTACTATTATAGACGGAACCGGAAAAACAATGATTCCAGGACTATCGGATGCTCATGTGCATTTATCTGCCAACATGAATGAAAAAGAAGCCCGCAATGATGCCCATTGGATGTACACCTCCGTGAGAACGGCCAAAGCTGCAGAGAATTTTTTGATGCTGGGTTTCACCACCGTCCGTGATTTAGGGGGTCCCGTTTTTGGTATTAAACAAGCGGTAGATGAAGGTTTGATACCGGGACCGCGTATTTATCCCTCAGGTGCCTACATCAGCCAAACTTCCGGTCATGGGGATTTTCGTAGTGCCAACGAACCCAGTGTCGCCTTGTCCGGAGGTCAAATACAGGCAACAGACCTTTTAGGATGGGCTTATGTGGTCGATGGGGTGCCCGAAGTACTAAAAGCAGCGAGAGAAAACCTAAGGAAGGGAGCCACGCAGTTGAAAGTAATGGCAGGCGGAGGCATTGCTTCCGATTTTGACCCCATTCACTCCGTACAGTTCACCCCTGAAGAATTGGAAGCAGCAGTGCATGCAGCGGCCGATTGGGATACCTATGTTGCCGTTCATATTTATGAATCAAAAGGAGCGATTCGCGCTTTAAACGCCGGGGTAAAATGTTTAGACCATGGCCATTTGCTTAACGAGGAAACCATACAATTGATAAAAGAGAAGGATGCCTGGTTGGTGCCACAAGCTTTTTGGAACGATACTCCAGCAAGTTTTTGGGTTCCAGGAAAAGACACCATTCCCGAAGCTTTGTATAAAAAGATAAAGCCAGTTTTAGAAGGCACCGATACCGTTTTTAAACTGGCAAAAAAATATGGAATTAATGTAGGTTTTGGTTCCGATGCCTATGGGGATCTGGGTTATGAGTCCTATGCCTTGACCGAATTTACTTCGCGAGCCAAATGGTATTCTCCTTTGGAAATCTTAAAACAAGCGACCTCTGAAAATGCAAGATTACTGGCACTATCAGGGCGAATTAATCCATATACCGAAGGGAAATTGGGGGTTATAGAAGCTGGCGCCTATGCCGATGTATTGATTTATGATGGCAATCCGATAGAAGACATTGAAGTAGTTGCCCATCCTGACAAAAACCTAAAACTGATTATGAAAGATGGGGTCATTTATAAGAATGAGTTATAAAACCAAAATTTGTTGGTAGAAGGCCGTACTAAAATAGAAGCTATTTGAAACCACTATTCCTCGCTTTCCAATTTATCGAGTTGATTTTTTGCATTTTCATTTTCAGGGTTTAGGCTCAATGATTTTTTATAATTTTCGATTGCCAATTCGGTCTGCCCCATTTTCATAAAGGCTTCTGCATAACTGTCGTACACATTAAAACTTTTGGGATATAGGATGGTGTTAAGCTTAAAAATATCCAGGGCCACTTCATTTTTGTCCTTACCCATAAACCGATACCCTAATTGGTTTAAATTA
>JBARUM010000840.1:0-12230 GCA_049645725.1 Maribacter sp. | reverse complement strand
AGACAACGCTTAGCAACAATAGACTTGCTAATGTTTTTACAAGGTTTGAAGATTCAGAAAATCAGACCGGTATTATTTTTAGGAATGATGCAGTAGAATCCGAGACTAAATTAAGGTATCAGCTAACAAAGTTCCATGAGGGTTGGAAGTTTTCAGGTGGATTTAACCTACAACATTCATTCTATTCCAATGAAACCATAAATACAACGAATAATCTGCTGTTCAACACCGAAATAGACTTTATGAAGTATGGTCTTTTTGCAAATACGACCAAGTCTTTTTTTGAGGACAAATTAGATGTGTCTTTTGGCATACGAACCGATGCCGATAGTTTTACAGAAGGCAATAGTCTAGCCAGTACCCTTTCTCCGCGTATAGGTCTTTCCTATGAATTCAGGGAAAATTGGAAAGTAAACGGTTCCGTTGGACGTTATTTCAAGATTCCGCCCTATACCATGCTCGGTTTTCGGAGCAATAATTTAGAGCTGGTCAATAGAAACTTACAATATACCCGGAGCGACCATTATGTTTTAGGTTTACAGCATATTTTAGGACCTGCGGCAAGCATTTCTGTTGAAGCGTTTTATAAGAACTATGACGATTACCCGGTATCTGTCATAGATGGGGTTTCTATAGCGAACAAAGGAGGTGGGTTTGAGGTTTTGGGGAATGAGGAAATAGCATCGGTAGGTCGTGGCCGTACTTATGGTACCGAAGTTCAGTTTCAACAAAAACTAACGAACAATTTTTATGGAATTTTTTCATACACCTATTTCTTCAGCGAGTTCACGGGATTTGATAGGAATGTTTTTTTACCCTCGGTATGGGATAGCCGCCATTTGGTTTCATTTGTTGGAGGATATAAATTAAAACGCAATTGGGAAATAAGCGCTAGATATCGCTTTGCTGGGAGTACTCCTTTGGTACCAACGGATTTGGAAAGGACGTTGGACAATTACCCGGACATTGTGCTGGATTATTCAAGACTGGGAGAAGAAAATCTTGGTATTTTTAGTCAACTGGACATCAGAATAGATAAAAAATGGAACTTCAAAAAATTATCTTTAAACGTGTTCTTTGAAGTACAGAATGCCCTTTCGCAAAACAATCCGCAACCTCCTGAATTTGGTCTTAATAGAGACGATATGGGGAATATTGTAAACCCTAGAAGCCTTGTGGAAATTCCACAGGACGATGGGCAATTTATTCCAAGTATTGGATTGGTGGTAGATTTTTAAAAGAATATCACGTTTACAAAGTTATTCAT
This sequence comes from Maribacter sp., assembly GCA_049645725.1. Taxonomy (GTDB): domain Bacteria; phylum Bacteroidota; class Bacteroidia; order Flavobacteriales; family Flavobacteriaceae; genus Maribacter. The sequence continues at coordinate 10,963 of JBARUM010000840.1, read as the reverse complement.
GAAACGCTCCTAAACGCCCATTTCAAAAATTCTGGGAAGACATTTCCCCAAGTAGGTAGGTCATGTTTACCGTCTTTTATTTCTAGATAGGTAATATCACCAGGGTAGGAATATCCTTTTAGCTGTAGTTCTTTAATGACATCTTTGGTATCATCAATGGCATCTATTACACCATTATTATTTCTGTCGGCTGTTTCATCTGCCGTACCACATTGAAACCAAAATTTTTGTCCCGCTACGTAGGGTCTTTTTTTGATTACGTCCAATATAATTCTGCTCCTATCTAGTTTATCCCCTTTTATATAGGCTTTTTTACGCCACCAGAAAGAACCACTGAACACCCCAACTTTAGAAAAACAACTTGGATAGTTGTAGCCAATGTCAAGTGCTGATAGTCCGCCTAAGGACATGCCGCAGTACACCCAATCTTTATTGCTATCGGAAACACTGAATTCGGCCTTTAAAAAAGGAACAAATTCTTCAATAATAAACTTGGAATAGGATAATGCTCTTTTACCCCTATTTTTATAATCTACAGTGCTGCTTGTTCCATATTCGTTCATTCTATCTTCGTTACAGTCTATGCCCACATAACAAAAAGGCTTTTTTGTCGCGTCCGTAAAAGCATTGGTCAAGGTTTTTTCTAGTTTCATAGCTTCATAATCCTGACCATCGTTCATCAAAAGAACGGGGAATGGTTCATTACTTTTTCTGTAGTTGCCGGGCGCTACAAATCGGAAAAACACTTTTCTGCTCAGATTTTTTGAGTAAAAATGTCCTTTGGCACTAATAAAATTTATCTGAAAACCCATATATTACGGTAAGCGAGTGCAAGTATAACGATTACTAAAAAATAATATTTGTTATGTTAAAAAATAAATTACTTTTGCGCCCCTAAATTGTTGATAGTTAATCTGTTTGGATAAATTTAACATATGGCAAAAATTGAGCACATTCCTTATTATTCCAATGCACTAGGCCGCAATATTATGGTTGAGATCACTGGACATTGGGGATATCCTATTTTAATGTTTCCATCCTCTGGCGGGCAATACACCCAGAACACGGATTTTGGATTAAATGCTGCTGTAATGCACCTAGTTGAAGAGGGCAAGGTGAAGCTATACAATGTGGAGACTATAGATATGTTATCCTTCTATGATGACCATATGAACTCCGGGACAAAGATTCATAACTACGAATTGTACATGCAGTTTTTAAAGGAAGAATTCATTCCATACGTTCAAAGAGAGTGTAACACCCATAGAATAGGAGTTGCAGGAGTTAGCTTTGGTGGTTTCCACGCAGCGAATACTGCATTTAGATTTCCGGACCTAGTGTCCCATTTAATCGCAATGAGCGCAGCGTTCAATATTCGGAATATGACGCCGCTCTGTGATGATGACCGTATTTATTTCAATTGTCCGGACGAGTTCATGCAAAATGAGGAAAGCTGGAAATACAATCACATGCAAATTGTCCTAGGCACTTCGGATTGGGATATCTGTTTAGATAAGAACAAACACATGTCCGGTATTTTAAATAATAAAGGCATAGCACATTGGTATGATGAGAAAAAATGGCAAGATCATGATTGGCCCTTGTGGAAAATGATGTTTCCGGAGTATTTAGGAAAATACTTCTAAGAAAAAAATCACATAAAATACTAAATGGCGGAAGCGCCAAAAACTAAAACATAAATTATAATGGCAAAAAAAGTAGGTATATTGTTCGGTATGGAAGACACCTTTCCATGGGCATTTATAGATAGAGTTAATGAATTGGGTAATGGTGAAATAATAGCTGAGCCTGTAAAGATTGATAAGTTACAACAAGGGATAGATTACGGTTACAGTGTTATTTTTGACCGTATTTCGCAAAGCGTTCTTTTCTACAGAGCTTATCTTAAAAACGCTTCTTTAATGGGGACCGCGGTACTTAACAACCCGTTTTGGTGGAGTGCCGATGAAAAGTTCTTTAATAACTGTTTGGCTATGGAATTGGGGGTACCTGTTCCTAAAACAGTATTGTTGCCATCAAAGGAAAGACCGGACGACACGTCGGAAACCTCATTTAGAAATCTAAAAGCACCTTTGGATTGGGAATATATGTTCAATTATATTGGGTTCCCAGCTTATATGAAACCGCATGATGGTGGTGGATGGAAAAACGTTTACAAAGTAGAAAATGCAGACCATCTGTTTGAATGTTTGGAAGAAACCGGACAATTGGTCATGATGTTACAGGAGGAGATTACGTTCGATGATTATTATAGAGTTTATTGTTTGGGTCAGAAATACGTGCATATTATGCCTTACGAACCAAGAAACGAGTTTCATGCGCGCTACGCAACCGAACCTAAAACCACGGGTACCGAGCATAGCAAATTGATGAAGACGATTACTGATTATACCCTTAAATTGAATAAGGCGTTAGGCTATGATTTTAATACGGTAGAATTTGCTGTTCGTAACGGAATTCCTTATGCTATTGACTTTTGTAACCCTGCACCAGATGCTGATATCAACTCGGTAGGCCAAGCAAACTTTGATTGGATCGTGGAACATTCCGCAAAACTTGCGATTGAAAAAGCAAAGGCGCACAAACCAAAGAAGAACGGAACATCATGGGGTTCTTTTGTAAAGGAAGCATCTACTCCAACAACCCCTGCAGCTAAGAAAAGCAATTTAAAAACGGCAGCACAGGCAAAGAAAACAGTAATTAAAAAAGCACCGACTCCTGTTAAAAAGACCGCTGTTAAAAAACCAGTAACTAAAACGTCTACAAAGAAAGCTGCTGCCCCTAAAAAGGCTGTTGCAAAACTGGTGGTAAAAAAGGTTCCTGCCAAAGGAAAAACAGCAACGGCCAAAAAGATTACTGCAGTAAAAAAAGCACCAGCCAAGGCTAATACGACAACAAAAAAATCCAAATAAGAAGGATAATTAAAAGCAGAAAGGATAATGCATAAATTCACACTGGGAATAGAAGAAGAATTTCAAATTCTGGATAGCGATAGCTTAAAGCTTCATTCCCAGATGTCAAAGATTATAGACGGAGGAAAAGTCTTTTTAAAGGAGCGTATAAAAGAGGAGATGCACCAATCCATGGTGGAGATGGGAACCAATATTTGTGAAAATATTGGTCAGGCCAGGGATGAGGTTTCATATTTGAGACAACAGATTTTTGAACTAGCGGCTAAGGAGGGTCTTGAGGTAGCGGCTTCTGGAACACATCCTTATTCACATTGGAGCGAGCAGTTGATAACTCCAAACCCAAGGTATGACCAGCTTATTCATGAGATGAAAGATGTAGCGCGATCCAATCTTATTTTTGGAATGCACGTACATGTGGCTATACCTAATAGAGAAGAGGGCCTACAAATCATGAACGTTGCTCGTTATTTTCTACCCCATTTATACGCACTTTCTACTAATTCCCCTTTTTGGGAAGGTCGGGAAACAGGGTTTAAATCGTTCCGATCGAAGATATTCGATAAATTCCCAAGAACGGGCATTCCACCCTATTTTGCCAGTGTGCCGGAATATGATGATTTCGTTAGTCTGTTGGTAAAGACAAACTGTATTGATAACGGAAAGAAAATTTGGTGGGATATTCGTTTACACCCCTTTTATCCAACAGTAGAGTTTAGGGTTTGTGATATGATCATGACCGTGGATGAGGTAGTCTGTATAGCAGCTCTAATGCAATGTATCATTGCCAAGCTAAGTAAGCTGCATCAGAAGAATCAAAGTTTTAGGTCTTACCGTCGTATTTTAATAAATGAGAACAAGTGGCGTGCTGCCCGTTGGGGTGTAGATGCCAAACTTATAGATTTTGGCAGGCAGGAAGAAGTAGCTTTCCCAACATTAATCAATGAACTTTTAGAGTTTATAGATGACGTAGTTGATGAGCTGGGTTGCCGTACTGAAGTTAACTATGTATACCAAATGCTAGAACAGGGTTCTGGTGCGGACAGACAGCTTAAAGTCTATGAGGATACCAAAGACCTTAAAAAGGTTATGGAATATGTAGTGTCGCAAACTCGAAAAGGTTTGTAATTTTGAAGTAATTTTAAACGGGAAAACGGTTTTCTACATTAGAAAGTTAGGTGATAGATGGATAGAAAATATAAAATCGCTGTTTTAGATATGAACGCAGGTCATACCAATGAAGGTATGCGCTGCATTACCATGTTGGTGCGTCAGTTTTTAAAACAGAAAGGCATCCGAGGTACTTATGACGTATTCGATGTACGCGTAAAATCGGAAATACCAAAGCTTAAGGATTATGATATATTCATCTCCTCTGGCGGACCTGGTACTCCCCTAATTGTGGGTGATGCTTGGGAAAACGCTTATTTTAATTTTTTGGATGCTGTTTTGTTGCACAACTTATCAAAACCCAACAAGAAGCATCTTTTTTTAATATGTCATTCTTTTCAACTGGCTTGTTTGCATTGGGATTTGGCAAAAGTCACCAAGCGCAGGACTACATCTTTTGGAATATTACCCGTACATAAAACAAAAAGTGGGGAGAACGAGGTCTTATTCAAGGATTTGGACAATCCTTTTTATGCAGTTGATTCAAGAGATTACCAAGTCATAGGCCCCAAAGAATGGAAATTGGATACTTTGGACGGACAAGTATTATGTATAGAAAAGGAACGACCTAATGTGGCATTGGAACGCGCGGTGATGGCCATTAGGTTTTCAAACGAAATTTTTGGAACGCAATTTCACCCAGAGGCGGATGCAGAGGGCATGACCCATTACTTTTTACAAGAGGAGAAAAAGGCACTTGTCATTAAAAAGTATGGAAAGCGGAAATATAAAAACATGTTGGAACATTTGAACGATGATGATAAAATTATGAAAACGAATGCCATCATAATTCCAAGATTCTTAAAATTGGCAGCAGAGGCAATTCATAAGGCGAAACTAGAATTGGCATGATTTCAAAAATTAGGGAACAGTTTAATGCCGGTTTTAAAGAAGAATACTACGAAAATCTGAAAAAGGAAATTGTGGACACCTATGGTGAGGGAACCGCATTTAGACTTTCAGAGACCCCGGTTTTTGTAAGCAAAGAGTTAAAACATCAAATTTTTGATGCTTGCGAAAGTATCATTGATCAGTTGTGGGAATTGGATTTTGAAAAAATCCGTGAGCAGTTTGTCCCCAAACACATTCAGTCTCCCTCCAAAATAGGGAAACCCCATTTTTTAGCAATAGACTTTGGACTCTGCGAAGATGGTAACGGAGGCATAAAGCCTCAATTAATAGAGCTGCAAGCTTTCCCAACGCTATTTTTCTATCAACCTTTTTTAGGAAAAGCATTTTTAAACAATTATCCTGCGATGCCAAAGTCTGGCTTTGATTATTTTTTTAGTGGTTTGGACGAAGCTCAATATGTAAAAGAGGTAGCCAACGTAATCCTTGGTAATGAAAAGCCGGAGAACGTTATTTTAATGGAGTTATATCCCGAAAAACAAAAAACACGCATCGATTTTTGGGCAACCAGAAAAGCCTTGGGGATTGAGGTGGTTTGTATGACCAAAATTACCAAAGAAGGCAAAAAACTGTTCTACCTAAAAGATGGTTTAAAGACACCTATCCACAGAATATACAATAGGGTTATTTTTGACGAAATTGAGCGGACGGAGGATTTAAAAACAGAGTTTCATCTTAACGATGATGTAGATGTGGAATGGGTAACACATCCAGATTGGTTCTTTATGATTTCTAAGTGCGTAATGCCTAAGTTGAAGCATAAGAACATTCCAAACTCATTTTACCTAAATGATTTTCCGGCAGATATTAATTTAGAGAATTATGTCTTGAAGCCTCTGTTTTCGTTTGCAGGATTAGGAATAGATCTATATCCCACCGAGGAGAAAATCCAAAAGATCTCGGATAAGGAAAATTATATCCTACAAGAAAAAGTGGCCTATGTGCCGGCAATAAAAACAAACTCGGACAAGAATTCCAAAGGTGAAATACGCATCCTTTATATCTGGGACGAAAAGAACGATCGTTTAAAACCAGTAGTAAATCTTGGTCGCATGAGTAAGGGAGAATTGATTAATGTTTCCCATAACACAGAAGAAACTTGGATAGGTTCTTCTATTGGCTTTTTTGAGGAGTAGGACTAACTACTTTTATCGCCGAACACTATAATAAATAACAAGAGAAGCTTAGGCAATACAACAATTAATTAATTCTGTCTACTGTTTATTAACTTCGCCACATATTTTCCAATAACATCAAACTCAAGATTTACCACAGTGCCTTTTTTATAGCTATTAAACCTGGTATTCTCGTAAGTATATGGAATAATAGCTACCTGAAATGTGTTTATACCAGAATTTACTACCGTAAGACTTGTACCGTCAATGGTAATTGAGCCCTTCTCAATAGTTGGATTGCCATTAGTGGCGTCATATTCAAAGGAAAAGAACCAACTTCCGTTTTTTTCTTCAACCTTAGTACAAGTGCCAGTTTGGTCTACATGTCCCTGGACAATATGACCGTCTAATCTGGAGCCTAGAATCATGGCGCGTTCAAGGTTCACCAAATGTCCCATCTCTAGGTCGTTCAAATTGGTTTTTTGTAAAGTCTCATCGATTGCGGTAACCACGTACGTATCTCCATCTAGGGAAACTACGGTAAGACAAACTCCATTGTGAGCTACACTTTGGTCAATTTTTAGCTGTGAAGTAATACTGGATTTTATGGTGATATTAAGATTAGTGCCTTTAACATCCAAGCCAACAACTTCTCCTAAGGTTTCAATTATACCGGTGAACATGTATCATTTTTATTAAGTAATTTTGTGCTTCAATAGATACTTCCCATTTTAAATTGGGAAGGCCACTTTACCTCTCCTTTGGCGAGGTCAAAACTGTAAGAACGGTTTCGGGTGTGGCTACAAAGGTAAAGATTATCATGCAGGAAAATAGAAAAATCAGGTTGGGGATATCCGTTGGAGATTTAAACGGAATCGGTTGCGAAGTCGCGCTTAAAACATTTGAGGATAGTAGAATGTTGGATTTTTGTACACCTGTCTTCTTTGCTTCAAACAAGACTATTTCGTACCAGCTTAAAGCTTTGAAAATAAACATTGTGTTTAATGGTGTTCAAGATCCTGCTAAGGCCATTGATGGTAAGGTAAATATTGTAAACGTTTGGAAAGAAATTCCTAACATCCGTTTTGGGGAAGCAACGGAGGAAGCGGGGAGTTTTGCCATTAAGTCTTTAAAAGCGGCCGTTGCGGCATTGAAAGAGGGCGCTATAGATGTATTGGTCACAGCACCAATCAATAAAAACAATATTCAATCCGAGGAATTCAGTTTTCCGGGCCATACGGATTATTTGGCGCAAGAGCTAGAAGGAGAGAGTTTAATGTTCATGGTAACAGATGCTTTAAAAGTAGGGTTGTTAACAGATCATGTAGCGGTAAAAGATGTGTCAACCGCAATTATTCCAAGATTAATCAGGGATAAAATAAACACTATTGAAAAATCCTTAATAATGGATTTCGGCATTCGTAGACCTAAAATAGCCTTGTTGGGTATTAACCCACATAGTGGGGACAATGGCGTAATCGGAAAGGAAGATGATGAAGTTTTAAAGCCTGTTATAGAAGAGATGTCCAATCTAGGCCATTTGGTTTATGGCCCATATTCAGCGGATAGCTTCTTTGGTTCGGATGGCTATAAAAAATTTGACGCGATACTCGCCGCTTATCACGATCAAGGTCTTATCCCTTTTAAAACCTTGTCTTTTGGAAAGGGGGTTAATTACACCGCAGGGCTCAACAAGGTTAGGACTTCTCCGGATCATGGCACGGCTTATGAAATTGCGGGAAAAGGAGTTGCAGATCACGGTTCCTTTAAAGAGGCAGTTTTTACAGGACTCAGTATATTTAAAAATAGAACAGAGTTTCAGGAATTGACAGAAAACGTCTTGAAGAAACAAAAAGTAAGACGCTAGCTTAAGTTTCATAACGCAGAAAATAGTCATTATACAAATAGTTCATAACTATTGGGTTTTATCAAAATAATAGTATCTTTGCACCCGCCTTTTGAGGTAATTATTTTAAAAAGTGTAGTACGTGATGAAGCAAAAGGAGTTTGATATTCCTTTCTCGGGATTAAAGCAAGGGAGACACGGGTTTAGTTACAATATTGATAATACGTTCTTTGATTCTTTTGGATATGACGAGTTTAATGCTGCTGACCTTCTGGTTAAGCTGATATTGAATAAGACATCTACGATAATGGAGTTGGATTTTGATGGTGCCGGAACGGTAAACGTGGATTGCGATATAACAAGTGAACCTTATGAACAGCCTATCAATACAAGTTCTAGGTTAATTGTTAAGTTTGGTGAGGATTATAACGATGAAGACGATGAGATTTTGGTTATTCCTCATGGTGAGCATCAATTGAACGTTGCTCAATTTGTGTACGAGATGTTGGTATTGGCTGTCCCGCTGAAAAGAGTACATCCGGGAATTGCTGATGGAAGCTTAAAATCTGAAGTTTTAGATAAACTTGAAGAGCTGAAGCCAAAGGAAAAAAAAGATAATAAAGAAGGAAACGATCCCCGATGGGACGAATTAAAAAAACTATTAACGGATAAATAAGGTTTAAATGGCACATCCTAAAAGAAAAATTTCCAAAACCAGGAGAGACAAGAGAAGAACCCATTATAAGGCGGTTGCGCCAACTTTGGCTACAGATTCCACTACTGGAGAAATGCATTTGTACCATCGTGCACATTGGCACGAAGGCAAATTGTATTACAGAGGTCAAATTTTGATTGACAAAACAGAAGAAGCCGAGGCTTAATTTCCGTTGTTTTAAAATATAACTCCCACTTTATTCGAAGTAGGGAGTTTTTTTTCGTCCAAAGGCTAAATGAGTTATTGACAGTATTTGTATTGTGGCGGAAATAGAAACAATCATTTTCTACCTTAATTTACAAAATCAGACCGTTTTTAAACAAAATGTCTGCGAAAATCACTATTTTTCACGACTTTTGATGTGTTTTTAAAGGTTTTTACTCAAAGAACAACTGATATATGACCAAGATTACGGCAGCTATTACCGCTGTAGGAGGCTACGTTCCCCAATTCGTCCTTACCAATAAAATGCTTGAAGCTATGGTGGACACCAATGACGAGTGGATTACTACACGAACCGGAATAAAGGAACGTAGGGTTTTGAAAAAGGAAGAAGGCGAGGGTAGTTCATATTTAGCCATTAAGGCAGCAACACAGCTCATAGAGAAAAGTAATTTAAACCCGGAGGAAATAGACTTGGTCGTAGTTGCTACCGCAACTCCAGATAGTATGGTGGCTTCAACGGCAGCTTTTGTTGCTTCAGAAATAGGCGCGGTCAATGCTTTTGCTTATGATCTGTTGGCCGCGTGCTCAAGTTTTCTGTTTGGCATGTCAACGGTAGCGGGCTATATTGAAACTGGAAGATATAAAAAAGTATTGTTGATCGGTGCGGATAAAATGTCATCTATAATTGACTATACAGACAGAACAACCTGTATTATCTTTGGTGATGGTGCCGGGGCTGTTTTATTTGAACCAAATACGAAAGGTCTTGGACTCCAGGATGAATATCTTCGTGCAGATGGAAGCGGAAGACAATTTTTGGGAATGGAAGGAGGAGGTTCGTTAATGCCCGCCACTTTGGAATCTGTTAAGAATAGGAAGCATTTTATTTTTCAGGATGGAAAATCTGTTTTTAAGTTCGCAGTTTCCAATATGGCCAATGTTGCCGAGTTGATGATGAAAAAGAATAATTTAACTGACGATGATGTTGCTTGGTTGGTACCGCACCAGGCCAATAAGCGTATTATTGATGCGACCGCAAATCGGATGGGACTGGATAATGAAAAGGTGATGATGAATATTCAGAAGTATGGCAACACCACTTCGGCAACCTTGCCTCTTTTGTTATATGATTATGAAAGCAAGCTTAAAAAAGGAGACAACCTTATTTTTGCTGCTTTTGGAGGAGGATTTACTTGGGGTTCCATCTATTTGAAATGGGCCTATAACGGAAATTAAACTACTACCTAAAACACATTTGAAACTATGGATATTAAAGAAATTCAAAGCCTGATTAAATTCGTGGCGAAGTCCGGAGCTAGTGAGGTGAAATTGGAGACGGACGAGATTAAAATAACAATCCGTACCGGCAGTCTTGGAAGTAACGAGACAACCTACGTGCAGTCTATTCCAATGGCACAAGCACCTGTGGCCCAGCCCGTGGTACCTGTACAAACAGAAGCTCCTGCAACTACAGGTTCGACATCCAAGGATGATTCCGTAGATGATTCTAAATATATCACTATAAAATCTCCCATTATAGGTACGTTCTACAGGAAACCCGCTCCAGATAAGCCTTTGTTCGTGGAAGTAGGTGATACTATAGCTTCAGGCGACGTACTTTGTGTAATAGAAGCAATGAAGTTGTTCAACGATATAGAATCGGAAGTGTCCGGTACCATTGTTAAGGTATTGGTAGATGACTCATCTCCTGTTGAATTTGACCAACCACTTTTCTTGGTGGATCCATCCTGATTTTAAGTTTAAAGTTTAACGTTTGAAGTTTGAATTCTTTTGGTTCAAACGTATCAACCACTAAACCGTAAACTCTTAAACGAAAAAGTTATGTTCAAAAAAATATTAATAGCAAATAGAGGAGAAATAGCATTACGGGTTATTCGTACTTGTAAGGAAATGGGCATCAAAACGGTTGCCGTATACTCCAAAGCAGATGAGGAGAGCCTACATGTTAGGTTTGCGGACGAAGCGGTTTGTATTGGCCCACCTCCAAGTAGCGAATCCTATTTAAAGATTCCCAATATTATAGCAGCCGCAGAAATAACCAATGCGGATGCCATTCATCCCGGTTATGGTTTCCTTTCGGAGAATGCCAGGT